>JAWOGV010000251.1:0-3775 GCA_046496605.1 Acidimicrobiia bacterium
TCCGAGCCGGGACTACCGCATCACGTACACGGAGCTGCAGCCGAACGTGTACGTGAGCACCCGCAACTCGGGTGTGCTCCTCACCGGGCGGGTCCTCGTCGAGGCCCGTCGCAGGCGTGCCGTGGAGGACGCGGTGTGGCGCCACCTCCTCGATGCGATGTCACAGGTCGACTCGGTGGACCTCGCCTACCCGACGATCAGGGGCTACCTCCCAGACATCAGCGATATCGGGGACGACCGACGCGCCTGACGCTTTCCTTGGCTGATCCCGAGCCCGTAGGTGACGGCGGCGAGTCCAACGGCCCCTACGGCGGGGGGCGTTCGCTTGGCGACCTTCTTGCGGGGCCTCGAGAACTCCACGATCGGCCATCCTCGGTGGAACGCGGTCGCCTCCAGCGGGCGGTCGGGGTTCACGGCGACCGGATGCCCGACGATGTCGAGCATCGGGAGGTCTCCTGCCGAGTCGGTGTACGCGTACGAGAGGGTCAGGTCATACCCCTCCTCCTCGGCGAGGCGTCGGATCGCGATCGCCTTGCCCTCGCCGTAGCAGAACGGTCGTGCGAGGCGACCGGTGTACACGCCGTCGTCGACCTCGGCGACGGTGCCGAGTCCCCCTGTCATCTCCATGGCCTCCGCGAACCTGGCGACGATCTCGACGGGGGACGCCGACACGATGTAGGTGTCGCGGCCTGCAGCGTTGTGGAGGTCGATGAGGCCCCTGGCCTCCCTGCGAACGTCGTCGAGGAGCCTCGGGATGATCTCGTCAGCGAGGCCGGTGAGGGTGGACACGGGTACGCCCTCGATTGCCTCGAGGATCCGGGTCTTCACAGCGTCCGTCTTGTCGTCTGAGGCACCCGTGAAGGTGAATGCGACGGCGTTGACGGCGTCCTTGACGAGTTGTGTCGTCGGAACGAGCCCCTCCCGGTACGCAACCCAGCCGAAGACGAACATCGATGATCCGCTGATGATCGTGCGATCGAGGTCGAAGAATGCGGCGGCACGAGGCTCGGTCACGTCGATGCACCGATGAGGGTGGAGTCGATGGCGAACAGGAGGTCGTCGCCGGATGCGGCTGCATCTGCGAGGCCGTGGACCTTCGGCAGGATGTTGCGTGCGTAGAACAGCGCCGTTGCGACCTTCGCCGCCATCCAGGGGTCGTCAGGTGAGCGGCCGTGTGCCACGAGCGCCTGGCGGGCCAGGTAGTACCCGCCGGCGAGGGTCCCGAGCATCTCGAGGTAGGGCGTTGCGCCCGCCATGCGGGCTCCGGTGTCCATGTGCCCGTTGAGCCACTCTGTCGAGGAGCGGACGACGGGTACGGCACGGGCGAGCTCGGCGCCGATGCGCACTGCGTCGCCACCCGCGGCAACGAGGCGTGTCGCGAGCGCCTCGATCTCGTCGAGGTATCCGCCGACGATCGAGCCCCCGTCCATCGGCAGTTTGCGCATCACGAGGTCGAGCGCCTGGATACCGTTCGTGCCCTCGTAGATCGGGGTGATCCGAGCATCCCGATAGAACTGGGCCGCACCCGTCTCCTCGATGAACCCCATACCGCCGTGCACCTGGATCCCGATCGACGCCACCTCGACGCCTCGGTCGGTGCACCACGCCTTGGCGATCGGGGTGAGGAGGGCAAGGCGGTCCCTGCCGGCTGCGCGCTCGGTCGGATCCGGACTCGAGTGGTGACGGTCCTCCGCTGCGATCGCGTCGTAGATGAGGCCGCGCATCGCCTCGGTGTACGCCTTCATCGTCATCAGCATCCTGCGGACGTCGGGGTGATCGATGATCGGTGAGGTCCCCACCGCCCCCGGTGCTCGACCCTGCCTGCGGTCCTTGGCGTACGACGCGGCGAGCTGATAGGAGCGCTCGGCGATGGACATTCCCTCGAGGCCGACCTCGAGCCTGGCCTGGTTCATCATCGTGAACATGTATGCCATGCCCTTGTTCTCCTCGCCGATGAGGAAACCGGTCGCCTCATCGAACGACAGGACGCACGTGGGGGAGGCATGGATACCGAGCTTGTGCTCGATGGACACGGTCTCGACCGAATTGCGCGAACCGGGCTCACCGTGTGTATCGGGCATGTACTTGGGAACCAGGAACAGCGAGATGCCCTTCGTTCCGGCGGGTGCTCCCGGTGTGCGTGCGAGTACGAGGTGGATGATGTTGTCGGTGAGGTCGTGGTCCCCCCAGGTGATGTAGATCTTCACACCGGTGATGGCGTACGAACCGTCGCCGTTCGGGACCGCCTTCGTCCGGACGGCGCCCACATCCGATCCCGCTTCCGGCTCGGTGAGAACCATGGTTCCCGTCCACGTCCCTGCAATGAGGTTGGCGAGGTACACGTCGCGCAATTCGTCAGTGCCGTGTCGTGAGAGAAGGGTGATCGCGCTCCCAGAGAGCATGGGGCACAGTGAGAACGCGAGGTTCGCCGATGTCATCATCTCTGAGATGGCGATGCCGATGGATCGAGGGAACCCGTGACCGCCGAAGTCCGGGGATCCCGTGACGGCGGTCCAGCCCGAATCCACGAGCTTCGACCACGCCTCCTTGAACCCGTCGGGGGTGACCACGGATCCGTCGACGAGGCGCGAGCCCTGTCGGTCACCGACCTCGTTCGTGGGAGCGAAGACCTCGGAGAAGAAACGCGCCGCCTCCTCGAGGACACCGCCGATCATGTCCCTCTCGACATGCGGGTAGTCAGGGAACGAAGCGATCGTCCCGATGTCGCTGATCGTGTCGAGGGTGAAGGCGATGTCCCGTACCGGAGGTGCATAGTCGGCCATGGGGGAAGGGTACCTCCGCCCGCCGTCAGCTGTGAAACCCGGCTGCACACGCGGTACGACACATGGGCGATAGCCTCCCGTCCCAACCGACCACGGAGACCACCCCATGTCCGTCCGACGACTCGTGACCATTGTTGCCGTCGTGAGCCTCCTCGCCGTGGCCTGTAGCGACGAGGGCTCCACGGAAACCACGACACCCCAGGAGTCGGGGAACCAGGCGACGACGACGGAGCCGGGCGCTGACGGAGGCTTCGTTGCACAGGACGGCGACATCGTCGAGGTCCACTACGTCGGGACGCTCGACGATGGCAGTCAATTCGATTCATCGCGCGATCGTGGGACCCCGTTCAGCTTCACCGTGGGGACCGGGGACGTGATCTCGGGCTTCGACGAGGCTGTCCGCGGCGGACAGGTCGGGGATGTGAGGACGGTTCGCATGGAGGCCGCCGACGCATACGGTGAATGGTCCGAGGCGAACGTGATCGAGGTGCCCTTCAACCCTGACCAGGACGACATCGCCGTGGGTGACGAGGTGTTCCTCAACACCGGTCAGCCCGCGATCATCCTCGAGATCACCGATGAGACGGTCACGCTCGACGCGAACCACCGACTCGCGGGTGAGGCGCTGACCTTCGAGATCGAGATCCTCGCGATCACCCGGGGCTAGAAGCGCCGACGACGCCTTCCCAGATCGCCCTGAACTCGGGCGAGCTCTCCTGGAGCTCGGTCGCGGTACCGACGGCGACGACCCTGCCGGCGTCCATGACGATGATTCGGTCTGCCTTGGCCAGCGCCGTGTGCCTATGGGACACGACGAGGGCGGCGATGTTGGACCTTGCCCTGAACAGCCGTGACCCCAGCAGCTGCTCGGTCTGCACGTCGACCGCCGACGACACGTCGTCGAGTACCAGGAGCTGGGACGCACGGTTGAGCATCCTGGCGCTCGCGGAGCGCTGCACCTGACCCCCCGAGAGCCTGACACCCCGTGGTCC
>JAWOGV010000070.1:0-9086 GCA_046496605.1 Acidimicrobiia bacterium
CCTCATGCGCCACGCGGACCTGAGCGACGAACCGGTCGGGCGACGCGTTCGAGAAGAAGCCGTCGGCATGTCGGGCCGCGCGCCTCACGGCAGCATCGACGCCGCCCCCGATGATCAGCGGGATCCCGGTGGTGGGGGAGGGTCTGATGCCGAGCTCGGGCACGTCGTAGATGTCCCCGGACCAGCGGAAGGGCTCGCCCGTCCATGCGCGACGCAGGATCTGGAGCATTTCCGTCATGGCCTTCCCGCGCTCGGTGATGTCGACTCCCAGCGCGTCGAACTCGGTCGCTGACCAACCGAGGCCGAGTCCAAGGTCGAGGCGACCGTTCGAGATGACCTGGACGGTGGCAGCGTCCTCTGCGAGGCGGATGGGATCGTGCAGGGGGGCGAGGAGCACGCCGGTCCCGATCCTGATGCTCTCCGTTCGGGCGGCGATCGCAGCAGACGTCACGAGCAGTGAGGGCATGTAGCCGTCATCGACGAAGTGGTGCTCGGTGGTCCACACCGAGTCGAAGCCGAGACGGTCCGTCAGCACGGCGAGGTCGAGGGTCTCGCGGTACACGTCCTCCCACGTGCGCGGGTCGTCGGCGATCCGCTGAGCCGATAGGAGGCCGAATCCGAGTGCCATCGTCGTGTCCTTTCCGTGGCGATCCACATCGAGCCTACCGGTACCCAATCAGCGAGCCTGCGGGGGATTTCGGCTCCGGACGGCTACCCTTGGGCTACACCAACGGTGCCGCACCGACCGCGAAGACGGAATACCCCTCCATGTACCTCGAAGGCATCGAGAGCCCGGCCGATCTGTCCGGTCTGACCTATGACCAGCTCGATGAGCTCGCCGCGGAGATCCGCGCCTTCATCGTTGACGCCGTTGAGGCCAACGGTGGCCACCTCGGGTCCAACCTCGGCGTGGTCGAGATCACACTCGCGCTCCACCGGGTCTTCTCCTCCCCGCGTGACATCATCCTGTGGGACACGGGCCACCAGGCGTACGTCCACAAGATCGTGACGGGGCGCAGGGATGGGTTCGCCAACCTGCGCGGGGAGGGCGGCCTCAGCGGCTACCCCAACCGCGCCGAATCCGAGCACGACGTCATCGAGAACAGCCACGCATCGACGGTGCTGTCGTATGCACATGGCATCACGGCTGCCCGCAGGCTCCGCGACGGCAACGATGCGGGCATGGTCGTGGCGGTCATCGGCGATGGCTCGCTCACGGGTGGGATGGCCTACGAGGGCCTCAACAACCTCGGCCACAGCGGCTCGAACGTGACCATCATCCTCAACGACAACGGACGGTCCTACGCCCCGACCGTGTCGAAGTTGTCCGACAGCCTCGCCAGGATCCGGGCGAACCCGGTCTACATGCAGCGC
The DNA here is from genome assembly GCA_046496605.1 of Acidimicrobiia bacterium. GTDB lineage: Bacteria > Actinomycetota > Acidimicrobiia > Spongiisociales > UBA5794 > SZUA-442. Next base: position 1,375 of record JAWOGV010000070.1, read on the forward strand.
CAACGGCGGCTGGAGCGCTTCGTCAAGGGCCTTCCCCTCGTCGGCGGCTTCGCAGATCGCAGCATCGGGGCGACGAAGGCCGCCGTTCGTGAGATGTGGGAACCTCCTGCCTTCTTCGAGGACCTCGGCATCCGGTACCTCGGACCTTTCGACGGCCATTCGATCGAGGTCGTCGAACAGGCCCTCCGGAACGCGGCGGAGTTCGACGGTCCGAAGGTCGTCCACGTCCTGACCCAGAAGGGCCATGGCTATCCACCTGCGGAGAACGACTCCGTCAAGCTCATGCACGACACGGGCTCCATCAAGCCCGGCAGCTACACCGCGGCGTTCATGGACACGATGTGCAAGCTCGGAGAGGAGCACGAGGACGTGGTCGCCATCACGGCGGCGATGCCGGACTCGACGGGCCTGCTGGCATTCGCCGAGCGATTCGCTGACCGCTGCTTCGATGTCGGGATCGCCGAACAGCATGCGGTGACCATGGCGACGGGTATGGCGATGGTCGGGATGAAGCCTGTCGTGGCGGTCTATTCGACCTTCCTCACCAGGGCCTTCGACCAGCTGAACCTCGATGCCGGCCTCCACGGGCAGCACATCGTCCTCGCGCTCGACCGGGCGGGAGTCACAGGCGACGACGGCCCGTCGCATCACGGCCTCCTCGACATGGTGCTGTGCCTGAAGGTCCCGAACATGACGGTCTTCGCCCCCTCGTCGTATCAGGAACTCCAGGTGATGCTCCAGGACGCGGTCGAGCTGTGCGACGGTCCCGCTTCCGTGCGATGGCCCAAGACCGCAGCCGTGATGGTCGACGACGCCGAGGTCGGCTCGGGTCTGTCGGCTCGACGCGCAAGGGCCGGTTCGGGTGACAGGGTCTGTTTCATCGGCGTCGGGAAGATGCTCTCAGCGTGCCTCGACGCGGCGGATCGCCTCGAAGCCGAGGGGATCGACGCAACCGTGTGGGACCCGCGGGTCGTCAAGCCGCTCGATCCCGACATGCTCGCGGATGCCGCCCGCCACGACCTCATCGTGACGGTCGAGGACGGGTTCCGTGAAGGAGGGGCAGGGACCGGCATCGAGACGGCGCTGCGCGACATGGGCGTTCGCACACCGCTCGAGATTCTCGGGGTCCCCGTCACCTACATCGCCCATGCGGATCCCGACGTGATCCTGTCCCGGTTGGGCCTCAATGGACCGGGTGTCGCCGCGTCGACGTTGGCGGCCCTCGGCTGATCAGCCGCTCAAGGGACCCAGACCACGCGGGCCCCGACGCCTCGTTCCTGACATCCGGTCGGACCTGTGCGGACTCAGCCAGCGAGCGCGCCCGAGGCCGCGTCGGGATCGTCGACGGTCACGGCGAAGTGGAAGCCCTCCGCGTTCGAGTGAAGGAGGTACATGGAGTCGACGTTGACCGACGCCTGCGCCAGGCCCTCAGCGATGTGCGCAAGGGACTGCGTGCCGCGAGGCAGGAACGTATCGAGTACCTCACGCTCGTCAAAGGCGAGGTCGGCAGCCATGAGCGCACGGCGTGCCAGGGGTGGCGCCTCGACGATGATCCTCACATGGCTGTGGCCGTTGTCGGCGACCGCGGCGAAGGCCTCGATCTCGACTCCTGCGTCGGAGAGGATCCGAGCGAGGGCGGCGAGCTGTCCGGGTCGGTTTGCGAGGCGGATCGAGAACTCTGTCATAGCCCAACACTACGCCCCAGCACACGGCTGTGAAGGTAGATGGCGCGGACCGCGACCCTCGATGGCTGCGCCGCCGTGCTACTCGTCGAGGGGCGCGCCGCGGTCCGACAGCATGCTGCGGAGCCGTGCGATCCTCGCCTTGATCCCCGACGGATCATCCTCGCTCGTGACCGGCGCAGGTTCATCGCCTGAATGGTCGACGGATCCGTGGAGTTCCTGGAGCTCACGGAGTTCCTCGAGCTCGAGGAAGATCTCCTCCGTCGGGACCGATGGATCGCTCTGGTGTTCGTCGTTCGTTGCTGACATGCCTGTTCCTGCGTGACTAGCCGCAACGGTACCCGCGACACGACGCTTCCGAAAGCACTCATTGCGATTCCCGTTGGCTCCCCGCAGATCACCGAGCCCGCGGCAGTCGAACACATGTTCGATTAGGATGGTCGGATGTCGCGGTATGCCGAGCTGCACTGCCACACCAACTACTCGTTCCTCGACGGTGCATCGTGGGCGGATGAACTCGTCCGGCGTGCATCGGAGTTGGGATACGAGGCCCTCGCGGTGACGGACCACGACGGCTTCCGGGGCGCCGTCCAGGTCCACGCCTCTGCTTCGGTCGTCGGGCTGCCGGTGGTCTACGGCACGGAGGTGGGCCTCCCGATCGATGCCGATGCGTTCGAGTCGTCCGAGTCGTCCGAGTCGTCCGTCACACCGATCCTCGAACCGTCATCGGAAGAGATCCCCCTCACCGGTTCGGATGACCAGACGCGCAGGGGACGCAGGCGCACGATGCACGGAACGAAACCCACTCGACGTCGCGAGACGGACCACCTCGTCCTCCTCGCCCCTGATCCCGCCGGGTATGCAGCCATCGGGAGGTTCGTGACCAGGGGGCAGTATCGAGGGCGCAAGGACGAACCCCTGTACTCGTATCGTGACCTCGCCGAAGCTGCCTCCGACGGAAACCTCGTCGCCCTGTCAGGCTGTTGGCAGGGTGCCGTCCCGCGAGCTGGCGCTGCGGGGGATCTACCGGGAGCCATGCGCGCGGCCTCACGCCTCAGGGATGTGTTCGGCGACCGGTTCCATCTCGAACTGACGCACCATGCAATGCCAGGGGACGACCATCGCAACGATCTGCTCGCCGAGGTGGGGATGAGGCTCGGTATCCCGACGGTGGCGACGAACAACGTCCACTATGCGCATCGCCATGACGCCGACCTGTCCGAGGTGCTCGCTGCGATCGGTGGGCGTCGATCGTTGGATGAGCAGGACGGGTTCCGGCCTGCCACGGACATGCGGCACCTGCGGACACCTCAGGAGATGACGGCACGGTTCATCAGGTATCCCGGTGCTGTCGAGCGAGCCGCCGAACTCGGGCGATCCCTTGCCTTCGACCTCGAGCTCCTGACACCCGAGCTCCCGGACTTCCCGATGCCGGGCTCGTTCACCTCCGAGGACGAGTTCCTGTCCCATCTCGTGTACGAGGGCGCACGCGAGGTGTATCCGGGCAGCGACGACGGCCTCGATCCCCGGGCACGAAGACGCCTCGAGCACGAGCTCGATGTCATCGCCGAGCTCGGGTTCGCAGGGTTCTTCCTCGTGGCGTGGGACATCGTGGGCTTCGCGAGATCCCGGGACATCTATTGCCAGATCCGCGGCTCCGGCGCCGACTCCGCGGTGTGTCGATGCATCGGCTTGACACGGGTGGACCCGATCCGCCTCGGGCTGCCGTTCGAGCGGTTCCTGTCACACGAACGCGGCCGCCCCCCCGACATCGACATCGACTTCGAGGCGGAGCGCCGCGAGGAGGTCATCCAGTACTGCTACCGCACGTACGGCAGGGAACGCGCAGCCATGGTCGCGAACGTGATCACCTACCGGGCACGCTCGGTGCTCCAGGACGTGGGAAAGGCATTCGGCCTGACACAGGCACAGGTCAACGCCCTCACCAAGTACCTCGATCACCGATCACCGAGGATCCTGCGAGAGGTCGTCGAGCTTCCCGAAGGGTTGACGGCCGACCACATCTACGACGTCTGCGCCCGGCTCGACGGGTTCCCGCGCCACCTCGGCATCCACTCGGGCGGCATGGTGATCTCGCGCCGCCCCCTCTGGGAGACCGTGCCGATGGAGTGGGGACGGATGCAGGATCGTTCCGTCCTCCAGTGGGACAAGAACGACACCGGGGCGATGGGCGTCGTGAAGTTCGACCTCCTCGCGTTGGGCGCCCTCAACGCATTGCACCTCTCGGTCGATGCGATCCGCGAGACCCACGGCGTTGACGTCGACCTCGCCGTCATACCGCAGGAACCCGTGGTGTACGAGATGCTGACGCGCGCTGACACGGTCGGTGTGTTCCAGGTCGAGTCACGTGCCCAGATGGCGACGCTTCCCCGGATGAAGCCCAGGACGTTCTACGACCTCGCCGTCGAGGTCGCCCTCATCCGGCCGGGCCCCATCCAGGGCCAATCGGTCCACCCCTACCTGCGAAGACGCAACGGCGAGGAACCCGTCCGCTACATCCACCCGTCGGCAGAGCCCATCCTCCGCAAGACGCTCGGCGTCCCGATCTTCCAGGAGCAGCTCATGGAGATCGCACGGGTCTGCGCGGGCTTCACACCGGGGCAGTCGGATCGCCTCCGCCAGGCGATGACCCACAAACGATCGGACGAGGAGATGGCGAAGCTCCGCGATGAGGTGTACACAGGGATGGCGTCGAGGAACATCACAGGTCCACCGGCTGACGAGCTGTGGGAGAAGCTCCAAGGGTTCGCGTCGTTCGGGTTCCCCGAGTCCCACTCGGTCTCGTTCGCCTACATCGTGTACTCGGCATCGTGGCTGAAGTACCACTGGCCGACGGAGTTCTTCGCAGGACTGCTCAATGCCCAACCGATGGGGTTCTACTCGCCGAACTCCCTCGTTGCGGACGCCATCCACCATGGAGTGGTCGTCCACCAGCCTGACGTCAACGCATCGGCCCACGACTGCACGGTGGAACCACACCGGGCGGATCCCGACGATCTGGTCGAGTATCTCGGGATGGCGTGGCGTCGGGGGCGCGGAGCCGCAGACGACCCGATCCGTCAGGCGGTCGCCCTGCGGCTCGGGTTGAGGTACGTGCGCGGCCTCGGCGGGACCGAGATCACCCGCATCGAGGCTGCACGTCACACGGGTGGGGCGTTCACGTCCCTCGAGGACTTCGCACAGCGCACCGGTCTTCCCGTCGACGTCCACGAGGCCCTGGCGGCGTCCGGGGCGTTCGGATCCCTCGGGTACGCGAAGCGGGAGGGGATATGGCAGGCCGGAGCGCTCGCGCGGCTCGGACCGAACCGCCTCGCCCTCGAGGATGCATCCGTGCCCCCGGAGCTCCGGCCGATGGACGGGCTCGAGACCATGCATGCAGACCTCTGGTCGACGGGTATCACCCTCATCCATCCCGTCAGCTTCATCCGCGACCAGCTCGATGATCGGGGCGTGCTCAGGATCGAGGACGCCCTGCGCCTCCGTCGGCATGCGACACGCGTGAGCGTCGGGGGTGTCGTGACCCACCGGCAACGACCCGGCACCGCCAATGGTGTCCGGTTCTTCAACATCGAGGATGAGACAGGGATCATGAACGTCGTCGTCATGCCGCCGGTCTGGGACGCGAATTTCGAGATCGCCCGCAAGGCCATCGGCCTCGTCATCACGGGCATCCTCGAGTACCGCGATGGGGTCACGAACCTCGTCGCGCACCGCTTCGAGGTCTGGCCCGCCCCGGTGATCCCGTCACGTGACTTCCGGTGACCAGTGCAGGTGACCAGTGCACATGCGCCCGTGAAGATGCGACGGGGCGCCATGGGTCGATCGTCGGCATACCATGGGTCGATCGACCCGTTCTCGGTGAGTGGCTACAGGATCCGCCATACCCAGCCGATATCGAACGGGTTAGCTTTCCGTAGTGGAGGAACGATGACCCACGCATTCACTGGATCGGTGCTGCTCCCCGGCGAGCAGGGCCAGGGCCTGCACGCAACGTTCGAGATGCAGGATGACGTCGTCAGGCTCACGTCCGGAACGGACGAGCTCGGTGCGTGGGGCACCCGCGACTTCTACGTCGAGCCCTCGGGCAAGGGTGCGTTCCGGCTCGGCCTCGGGGGAGAGGAGCTCTTCTTCACGCCGTCGTCGCCCTCCTCGTTCGCGGAGGCCATGCACGTACCACTCCAACCGGAGACGCCGGTCAAGGATGCGAAGCCGAAGTACGACATCGACGCGGCGATCGACGAAGCGATCGCGAACGTCAAGCCGCTGCGTTCCATCAACGACGAGGACGACATCCTCTCCAAGCCCCTGCTCACGACGATCGTCGTCCTTGCGGGCTCGCTCATGGCCGGCCTCGTCGGCATGAGCTTCGTCCTCTGATCGAGGGCGTCACCCCTCTGGGTCGTCGCCCTCTGACAACTCGAGTGCCGCGGAGTTGATGCAGTAGCGCAGGCCCGTGGGGTCGGGCCCGTCATCGAACACGTGACCGAGGTGGGCATTGCAGCTCGCGCATCGGGTCTCGGTGCGAACCATGCCGAAGGTCCGGTCCTTGTGCTCGACCACGGCACCCAGCTCGATCGGTGCGGTGAAGCTCGGCCATCCGGACCCGGAGTCGAACTTGGTCTGCGAGCTGAACAGCGGTTCGCCGCACACGACGCACGTGTACGTCCCTGGCCGCTTCTCGTTCCAGTACTTCCCCGTGAACGCCCGCTCCGTCCCTGCTTCCTGGGTGACGTGGTACTGCTCGGGTGTCAGCCTCTGCTTGATGTCGTCCTGGTGCTGTGCATCCATGTCACAAAGGTAGCGAGCGAGCGCTTGATCGGAAACGCCGCATCGCAAAACATCGGGCTCAACCGTCGATGATGCCCGTCACGACGTCGATTGCCGTCGCGGTGGCGGCCCTGCTCACGTCGAGGTGGAACACGGCCCTGACTCGTGTTGGTCCGAGTACGAGCATCGAGACGCCCTGTGCCAGGCATGCGGCGACGACCCCGCCGGGATCCGTGACATCGAAGTAGACGAGGTTGGTGTGAACGCCATCCAGATCGACACACGCGTTGCGCGTTGCCGCGAGGGCTAGAGCGAACGACCTGGCGTTCCGATGGTCCTCGACGAGTCGCTCGCGATTGTTCGAGACCGCGAACAGGGCACCGGCAGCCACGATTCCGGCCTGGCGGAAGCCGCCTCCGAACATCTGCTTGAATCGCCTGGCCTCGCCGAGGAGGTCCCCGGATCCGACGAGCGCCGACCCCACAGGTGCGCCGAGCCCCTTCGAGAAGCACACGGTGATCGTGTCGAACGGTGCCGCGTACTCGGACATGTCGATGCCCGTCGCCGCCGATGCATTCCAGAGCCTCGACCCATCGAGGTGGCTCGCGAGACCCCGATCCGATGCGACGGCGGCGACCGAGCGCAATTGGTCGAGGTCCCAGATCGTGCCGCCGGCATCGTTGTGCGTGTTCTCCACGCATACGAGCGTGTGGGGGTCGTACAGATGGGACGGGAGGGACGGATGGGGCACGGGGATGGCATTGGTCAGGTCCCCAGCCGTGAAGGTGCCGTAGGTCCCCTCGAGGCGCTTGAGTGTCACCCCGGAGTGGTGTGCGGCTCCGCCCATCTCGTGGTTGCCGATGTGCGTGCCTGCCTCGAGGATGACCGTATCGCCGGGCTGGGTCTGCATCCGTACGGCGATCTGGTTCGCCATCGTGCCCGTGGGTACGTACACGGCCCACTCCTTGCCGAGGAGCCCCGCGACGGTTGCTTCGAGCTCGATGACGGTCGGGTCCTCGCCGTAGAGGTCGTCTCCGACGGCCGCGTTCGCCATGGCGGTGCGCATCGCATCGCTCGGCCGGGTGACCGTGTCGCTCCGAAGGTCGATCATGAGCCGAGCCTGTGGTGGTTCGCTGGTCCGGTCATCGTAGACAGGTCGATCACGGGCAGCGCCTGTGGGGCTGAGCCGGCCTGGTCATCGCAGGAGGTGCAGTCATCGCAGGAAGTGCCTCGGCTGGAGCA
>JAWOGV010000293.1:0-9722 GCA_046496605.1 Acidimicrobiia bacterium
AGGTGGCGGAGGTGGACATGGGCGACCTGGCATCCGGACTTGCGCACACGATTGACCCCCATGCGGATCGCACCGTAGGTCGATCCCCACCCCAGGACGAGGAGCTCGGAACCGTCGCCGTGGACCTCGACTTCAGGGATGTCCTTGGCGATGGCCTCGATCTTGCTCGACCGGATCTTGGTCATGGTCTCGTGGTTGTCAGGGTCATAGGAGACGTTCCCCGACACGGCATCCTTCTCGAGCCCTCCGATTCGGTGCTCGAGGCCCGGTTGTCCGGGGATGGCCCAGGGTCGCGAAAGGGTCACCTCGTCCCGGAGGTACGGGAGGAACCTCTCACCCTCCACGAGTTGGGCGAACGGGTGGGAGATGTCCGGCAGCGCCTCCACGTCGGGGAGTCGCCACGGTTCCGAGCTCGTCGCGATATACCCGTCCGTGAGCAGGATGACGGGCGTCATGTACTTGATGGCGATCCGGCCTGCCTCGAACGCCGCATCGAATGCGTCTGACGGCGACGATGTCGACACGATCGGAAGTGGGGACTCCCCGTGACGGCCGTACATGGCGAACAGGAGATCGGACTGCTCGACCTTCGTCGGGAGCCCCGTCGACGGTCCGCCCCGCTGGACGTTGACCACGATCAGGGGGAGCTCCATGATCATGGCGAGGGAGAGGATCTCCGACTTCAGGGCGAGTCCCGGCCCTGACGTCGATGTGACGGCCAATCGTCCTGTGAAGGCTGCGCCGAGGGCGCTGCCGATCCCTGCGATCTCATCCTCGGCCTGGAAGGTCTTGACCCCGAAGTTCTTGTGCCGGGCCAACTCCTCGAGGATGGTCGATGCCGGCGTGATCGGGTACGAGCCGAGGAACAGGGGAAGCTTCGCCCTCTCCGAGGCCGCGATGAGTCCCCATGCCGTTGCGGTGTTCCCGACCACGTTCGTGTACTCACCGGGAGGGAGCTGGGCTGGCTGGATCTCATAGGTGTGGTGGAGCGCTTCGATCGTGATCCCGAAGTTGTATCCGGCCTTGAGCGCCATGACATTCGCCTTGCCGACGGGCGAATCCACTCCGAACTTCCCGTCGGACCACTCGATGACGGGATCGAGCGGGCGCGTGTAGATCCACGAGACGAGACCGAGTGCGAAGAAGTTCTTCGATCGCAGTGTCGCCCGACCCGAGACGCCCGATTCCGTCACCGCTTCCTTCGTCAGCTCCTCCATGGGTGCGCCGACCACCTGGTACGCATCGAGTGAGCCGTCCTCGAGCGGGTTGGTGTCGTACCCGGCCTTCGCGAAGTTCCGTTCCTCGAAGGCGTCCGTGTTGACGATCAGGAGTCCCCCCTTGACCAGGTCATGGAGGTTCGCCTTGAGGGCTGCGGGGTTCATGGCGACGAGGCAATCGGGGCTGTCGCCGGGTGTGAGGATGTCCCAGTCGGCGATGTGCACCTGGAACGAGGAGACGCCTGCGATGGTGCCCTGGGGGGCACGGATCTCCGCAGGGAAGTTGGGAAGGGTCGAGAGGTCGTTCCCGAACAGCGCGGAGGATGACGCGAACTGCGTACCGGCGAGCTGCATGCCGTCGCCGGAGTCGCCGGCGAAGCGGATGACCACGTCCTCGATCTGCTCGGGGGCAGGTCGTTCCTGGGTCAGGGTCTCATCGGACACGTGTTCAGCTCCTCTTCGGGATTGCGTCGTTGGTCGTCATTCAGCGTCACTGCGGGCAGGGCCGCTCCGAACGCGCACGCATCGTTCGGTTCCAAACGCTGAGAGCATATTCGACCGCAGGCGGATCGCCACTTTCTTCGTTTCGTTCAGCCCAAGAATATGGGAGGTCGCCGCACTTCCAGAACGCGTTCGTTTTCGAGCATGGATGCGATCCCGAGAAGCCTCGACTCCGACCACATGGGCCCAACGAGCTGCACCGACACTCCTTGGCCGGTGGTGCCCGCAACAGGAAAGGACAACGAGGGAACCCTGATGCGATTGATCGGCGCGGTGAACCGGGCGAGGGCCTGCCTGTGGAACACCTTCCTCCCATCGATGTCGACATCGTCGTCGCCGATGACCTTCGTCATCGCACCCACCGTGGGCGCGACGAGTGCGTCGAAGCCGGCTTGGGCGAGACGGCTGATGGCTGCCCGGGCGGCGGAACCCCAGCGCTCTGCGGTGAGCACGTCATCGACGGTCGCCGAAGCTGCGGCTTCGATCCGGCTTGCCACGTCGGCGCCGTAGCGGTCCGGGTGGGTCCGATAGCGCTCACCGTGCACGGCGATGATCTCAGGCCCGATCGCTGCAGTCACCTCGGGCGGGGCGGCGAGTTCACGGACCGAGATCTCACGGACGTCGATGCCGAGGTCCGTGCATGCGGTGATGAAGGTGTCGAGGCCGGCGCGGACATCGGATGACATCGGTGGCTCGAGCCACTGGCTCACGATCCCCAGGCGAAGGGCACCGTTTCTCGATCGCTGTGCTGCTTCGATCGGAGGGGGTTGGCTCCATGGATCGGCGGGGTCATCCCCCGCCATGGCGCGGTAGGCGAGTTCGAGGTCGGCGACCGTGCGCGCGAGGGGTCCGACGGTGTCGAGTGACGGCACGAGGGGGAAGACACCGTCGAGGGACACGCGACCGTGCGTCACCTTGAGTCCCAGGATTCCGCACATCGCGGCAGGTACCCTCACCGATCCTCCCGTGTCGGTGCCGACGCCGATCGGCACGATCCCTGCAGCCACCGCCGCAGCGGAGCCGCCCGACGATCCGCCGGGCGATGTGTCTGTGTCCCATGGGTTGCGTACCGGCCCGAACCATGGATTCTCCGAGGTGAACCCGAAAGCGAACTCGTGGAGTCCGGTTCGGCCGATGATCACCGCGCCGGCAGCTCCGAGATTCCTCACGACGGTTGCGGAGGCGCGGGCGGGCGCTGCGGGAAAGGACGATCCGAGGCGATTCGGGAGCCCCGTGTCATCGATGATGTCCTTGATCGCGACCGGGACCCCTGCGAGCGGCCCGGGATCCCGACCCGCTGCAACCAGCTCGTCGATGGCCTCGGCGCGTCGCATCGCCCCGTCGACGTCGATCAGGGTGAAGGCGTTCAGGTCGTCGTGGGAAGAACGTGCCGCCTCGAGTGCGGACGCAACCACGTCGGCCGCGCGGAGTCGACCTGTGCGAACCTGCGATGCGATGGCGACCGCAGGTTCCATCCCGTCACTCCCAGGTGACCGTCTCGGTGTCCGGCTGGAGGTGGATCCACACCCTGCCCGGCGGGAGCACGAGCTCGGTCCCGTCCTCCGCCGTCAGCGTGAACAGATCCTCGATCGACCCGCGCTCCCAGGATCCTGCCACGACCTGACCTCCGTGGAACACCAACGCATCTCCGGTCCCGACGGTCTCGACGCTGGGGATCGGCGTTCCCGAACCCGACGACGGACTGGCGGTGTACTTACGCACCTTCATCACGACGAGTGTGTCGAATGACACCTGACCGGTTTCCTCGTCGTTCTCCGAGACCCAGACGTGCGGTTCCCTTCCCTGGAAATGCAGGTACTGCGCACCGTCCCATGCCCAGGTCGAGGGAGGGGTACCGGAGAACGGCACCTCGATCGTCGTAGCGGACCCCTCGCCCGGCGTCGGCTCGCCGAAGGTGAACAGGTTGCCGGGGCTCTCGTCCGGCCATCCTTGTTCGTCTGCCCATTCCCGAACCAGCAGGGTGGACGTGAACAGGTTGTGGGGTGCGGAACGATGGGACCGGCGGAACGTCGTGGAACCGTTGTCATACGAAACGTTGACGCCATCGGACCGGAAGACGGACTGAACCCAGTCCTGGGCACCCGAGATCTGGATCGGTCCTCCTGCCATCGAAGCCATGATCTTCGAGTCTGTCACGCGCCCCGAGCGGTTCGGTCCGACGTACTCGGTGTCGGACTGGTGGAAGAGGGCGATGAACCTTGTGATTCCGCCCTCGACAGGGATCTCGAAGACGGCGTCAGCAACTTCGAGACCGGACTGCGGCCGTGCCTTGATGTGGTTGTCGATCTTCACGGCGACGACCCTGCGTTCGATCAGCGACTCGTCGGCTGGGAGACCGTTGATCGCACCCGAGACCTCGATGCCCGGAACGGTGCTCGTCGTGGTCGTTGCTGGAGCGGTCGTCGTCGTTCCGGCCAGGGTGGTGGTCGTCGTCGCATCGGTTGTCGTGGTCGTCGTCGAGTCATCGGAACTGTCCGATGAGCATGCAGCCGCGATCAGCGCGAACGCGACGAGGACGAGGAGGAGGGTGGGGGCCTTGCGGATCATCCGGGGCAGCTTAGGTGGGGGACTCCCCAACTCGGTGCCCGGAACGCGCCACGATGAAGGGAAACAACAGGCCGAGTGTTGCAAGCCCGACGGCCTCACCGACAGCGAACGCGAGGGCCGCCCGCTCGATCGGATCCGTGTCGAGGACGACCAGCACCGCGATCGAGGCGAGGAGGGCGATCCCCCATCCTGCGGCGAGCAGCGGGCCCCGGTCAGCGGCGCTGTAGATCTGGGTCGCGAACAGCGCCCCGAGGCCGAGGCCGATGCCGGCACCGCCGAAGACCGCCGCCGCCGTTGGGGGAACGAACGAGGCCCCGTAGATCGCGGACACGATCGGTTCGAGGAAGAGCCAGGCGCCGACCGCACCGACGATGGCGAGTACGGCGCCTGCCGCGGCGAGCCTCGGCGCCCACGCCCACAGGCGTCCCGGGTCGGGACTGTTCGCGAGCGCGGTGAAGTCGGGAAGCACACGAGCCACCAGACTGTATGCGGATGTGATCGGCCCGCGGAGGAGCGCGAACGTCGTGAAGTAGATGCTCACCGCCGCAGCAGATCCACCGACGAAGCTCACGGCGATCGGGCCTCCCGCGATGATCAGCTGGCTCGAGCCTGTGGCGAGGATCAGCCAGACCAGGAAGGATCCACGTTGAGCGACGATCCCTGGCGGAGGGCCGGTCCCGATAATCTCGGCGAACGGCCTCGCGAGAAGGCTCGCAAGCGGCGCCAGCGCGAGCACGAGGGTGAATGCGATCGCAGGCATGTCGAGGAGCGCCATTACGATCCCGCCGGCGAGCAGGCCACCGGCCTCGAGCGCGATCGTCGATCCGTATCCGGCAAAACGCCGGTGACCGGCGAGCGTACCGCGACCCGCCGCGAGGACCGATCGGCTCACCATGATAAGCGCCGTCACGAACACGTATCGCAGGTCGCCAGCGAAGAACCGATCGAGGGTGAACCAGACGAACGCGACGCCCATCAGGAGGGCGAGCCCGAATGCCCCGGCCATCTGGTTCTGGACTCGACGGATGGCGGCACGGTCATGGGTGACGGCGAGTGCACGTGTCAGGTGCTGTTCCGCTGGCAGCTGGAGAATGGTGTAGATCAGGAACATGAGCGTCCAGAGGACCGCGATGGGCGCGAATGCCTCGGTGCCCAGGGTTCGGCTGCCCAACGCCTGGAACACGAGCACGGCGACCGCACTGAAGGCGGTCGCGAGGACGATGAGCCCGGTCCCTACATTGTCCCGGCGGAGCGTGGTCGGATCAGTGGTCATTCGTCACGCAAGGTAGCGGCCAGTTGGACGGGTGAGCATCTTCGTTGAGTCGCGGGTGTGACACTCAGGTCAGCGACCCTGCCCGCGCCGTCGGCCAGTACCTCGCAACGACGACCCAGCCGAGTTCGTCGATCTTCGTGGGTCCCAGCACCCGCCCGTCGGATACGGAGTGGACGCGATTGTCGCCGAGGAGCCACACCTCGTCCCCGGAGATGAGCCACTCGCCATCAGGTCTTGTCGACCCGCTGGCCCAACGATCAGCGAGCAACGCACCGTTGACGGTCACCCTGCCACCCTCGATCCCGATGACCTCCCCCGGGAGCCCGATCACCCGCTTGACGAGATCGAGACCCGATCCTGTGGGATCGGCGAACACCACGATGTCGCCACGCTCGAGGGGACCGATCACGCGCCGAGCGATCACCCAATCCCCGTCCTCGATCGTGGGCGCCATCGACGACTCGTGGATGGCGAATCGGCGGACGAATCCTCGCAGGGTCATCGCGGCGAGGAGGACGCCGCCGACGACCCCTGCAACGACACGGTTGGCACGCACGATCCGGTGCTCCTGTCTGGTCTCGTGTCTGTGGGACACCGAGAGGGCGCCTTCGGTTACGCACACCGGATTGGGGCGACCGGCCGTCACCGAGCGCGGCATCGGTCGGTAGGGTGGAAGAGACGGCAACCGAAGCCGTCAACCACAGTCGTCAACCAAGGTCGTCAACCGACCCAAGGAGGTACCCATGAACCTCGTCGAGCGAATGCTCCGACCCAAGCACGATGCCTACGCCCACTGTGACCTGTTCTGCGGCGTCTACGACCCCGCCCAGGCGAAGATCGAGGCGGTTTCGTGCCTCAAGGCCGCGCAGAAGTACCACGACTCGACCGATGATGTGTTCCGCGCCCGGTGCATCGCCATCAAGGAGGAGCGCGCCGAGCTCGTGAAGCACCATCTGGGCGTCCTGTGGACGGACTTCTTCAAGCCTCACCACGTCGAGGCCTTTCCCGGCCTCCACGACCTGTTCTGGAGGGCCATCAAGGCGGCGTCGGAGGCAAAGAAGTCCATGGACCCCGCCGTCAGCCAGGCGATGATCGACCTCATCGACGAGGTGTCCGACGTGTTCTGGGAGACGGACGAGTCCAAGGCGACGGGCGTCTATCCACCCGCGTAGACAGCCACTCATACAGCAGGCTTCCGATACCGAGGGTGACGGCGCCGTAGACGGCCGCCCCGACGAGGAGCGCAATGAGGGCGGAGATCGCAGGAGCGCCGGCGATTCCGGTTGCGATCGCCCACGCCACCGCCGATGAGATCAGAGCGGCAGGTACGGCGAGTGGGATCGCCCGTCCGGCGCTCGACATCACCGAGGCGAGCCCGGAGCGAGCGTCGGTTGGCCAGTACCAGATGGTGCACAGGGTCGCCGTGTATACGCCGAGCATCACGACCGAGGTGGCCGCGATGCCTTGGATCCCGAAGCGGTCCTGCATGGAGAAGTAGCTGGGTATCGCGACGAGCGTGATGGCGGTCCCCACGAGAACCGGCGTCCACATCTCACGCTTGGCGTAGAAGGCCCTCGTGATGATCTGGAGGGCCCCCCACACCGGTATGCCGAAGGCGTAGACGAACAGGGCTGCTGACACCGAGTCGGTGTCCTCTCCAGTGAACGCACCGCGCTCGTACAGGACCCGGATGATCGGGAGTGCCAGGGCTGCCATCGCACCTGCGGCTCCGATCGACAGGACGATCACCCACCGGAGGGCGCGATCGACGGTACGAAGCAGCTGGGCGCGGTTGCCCTCCGCGAACAGGCGCGCCAACGTCGGATACGCGGCCACGGCGACGGCCTGGCCGATGACCCCGATGGGTACGAACATGGTTCGTCGTGCATACTGGAGATCGGTCTGGGCACCCTCGCCGACGAGGCCGCCGAACACTGACATGAACACTTCGTCGAGGGCGACGATCGACTGGCCGATCATGAGGGGGAGGGCGATCACGATGTACGCCCTCACCGAGGGGTGGAGCCATTGCGCTGTGAGGTCGAATCGCAGACCGACGCGTCGCGCTCCCCAGGCCTGGAGCGCGAAGTTCCCGGCGAACGCGCCGACGAGTGCACCCCAGACGAAGCCGTCCGGGGCGGGGTCACCTGTCGCGAGCGCCCAGGTGATACCACCCGCGATGATTCCGAGGTTGTAGACGATGGGCGCGAGCGTCGGGATCGTGAAGACCCCCTTCGCGTACTGAACGGAGGAGAACATCGCTCCGACGACGAACGCGAACTGGGCGGGGAGGATCACCCTCGTGAGCGCGATGGTGCTGGTGATCTGCTCCTCCGTGAACTCCGGATACAGCCAGCGGATGATCGTGGGGGTGAGGAACCACGCCACGATGATGACGGTCGTGATGCCGATCGTGAGCCATCGGAAGATCGCTGTGAACCCCCTCCAGCCCTCCGCCTCGTCGTCCTCCGCGAGGTATCGAGCGAATATCGGGATGAACGTGATCGTCAGGAATCCGCCCGCCAACAGGTAGTTGGCGTAGTCGGGAATGCGGAATGCCGCGACGTACTCGTCGGTGACACCGGACGAGCCGAGCATCGCGGCGAACACCATGTCCCGAATGATGCCGAGGAAGCGCGAAATCAGGATGCCCGCAGCGACGATGATCGCCGCTGCGCCGACATCGCCGCGACGCAGCCGGATGAGGAACGAGGTCACGGCGTCACGGTACCGGCACGAATGGCATTCGCTTCGTCACCTGAGTCCCCGCGCGTGCAGGTCAGGCGAGGTCGCGGTGCCTCAGGAGCCAGGTCGTCCCTGCCAAACCCACGGCGACGTAGATGGCGAGCGTGATGAGCACCCGTCCCGTCGAGAGGGATCCGATCGCATCGCCGAGGTAGATGCGGGCTCCGGCGGACCCATCGGCGAACACACCTGCGCCGAGGCGCCATGGCGACAGGAGGACCAGCCCCGAGAGGGCGAAGATGACGCCGTTCTCGAAGACCAGCAGGTATCCCATGCCGATGATCACCGCTCGGTCGGTGAGGAAGCCGAGTGGCAGGAACAAGGATGCATACGCCGCGGTGGCGACGATGGTCCCGAAGATGAGGGCGACGATTACCCCCGACCCGCCGTATCGGACGGTGTGGGCGACGCCGAGGGCGATGGCTCCGACCAGGTTCACCATCCCCGCTGCAGCGATCGCCGCCGCGAGCTTGGTTGCCGCGATGCCCGTCCTGGGGAGGGGTCGAAGGGCGATGAACGACAAGGTGAGGTCCCTCCGCTCGTTTCCGAGCGCTCCGGCGGCGATCACGATCGACACCACGGGCAGCACGAGGGCGAAGAACGTCGACGCGCCGATCTCGACCAGACCCTGGAACGCGGCCTCGGAGGTGCGGCTGGACGTGGCGAGGAGGTAGATGGTCACAGGGGCCAGCTCCAGGAGCACCAACATGAGCGTCCTGCGCAGGGGGAGGGCCTGCCCGAAGGAAACGGTGAACAGGGCGCCGATCGAGGGCATGGCCACAAAGATCAGCAGCACGGAGCGATCCATTTTCATCAATTCCTATGCCTTCCTGAGGAAATGAGCCCAAAGCGAGTTCATTGTAGTCTGAATGGTCCAGGAGGCAAAAAGCCCGCACGCGCCGGTAGGCGGATTTTTGACAGCGCCTTGGGCTTGTGTTATAGTAGCAGGAACGGTTATCCTTGGCACTGTCTGCCGGGAGCAGCACCGCCCGTGGCCCCTCTGGGCTTTCCTTCGTTGGCGCGCCGTGGCGCAGCCGTGTTCCTTCGGGTGACGATGATCGGCCTCGCAAATGCGGAACAAGGAGTAAAACATGCGAAACAAGTTGCTGGGTATCGCGCTAATCGCCGTTCTGTTAGCCGCGTCACTGCTGGCCTGTGCCAGCCAGAAAGCCAAGCCCAGCGCAGAGCAAAGGGGCGGCACCTTGGTCATCGGCTTTTACCAGGAGCCGGACAACCTGAACGTCAACATCGCCAACCAGACGGTGTCCTTTGAGGTGAACGAGTTCATCAACGATGCCCTGTTGGGGATCAACGCCGCCGGCGAGTATATCCCCGAGCTGGCCAAGGAGGTGCCCACCATCGAGAACGGCGGCATTTCGGCGGACGGGCTGACCATCACCTATCACCTCATTGACAAC
>JAWOGV010000047.1:0-6419 GCA_046496605.1 Acidimicrobiia bacterium
GGGACGAATCGTGGTTCGAATGCGAACATGTCGACGTGGCCGAACCATCCGGCGATCGGCTGGACGAGTTCGCTCTGGAGATCCCCACGCACATACAGGAATCCGGGAGACCCCGGACCGCCATTGAGGTACTTGTAGGTGCATCCGACGGCGAGGTCGGCGCCCCAGTCGTCGAGGGCCACGAACGTCGACCCCGCAGAGTGCGCGAGGTCCCACAACACACGCGAGCCGTTTCCATGGGCAAGTGCTGTGATGGCAGATCCATCATGCATGAATCCTGATCGATACCCGACATGGGTCAGTGCGAGCAGTGCGATGCGGTCATCGAGCGCGTCCTCGATCTGGTTCGGGGTCGGGTCCTCAGGGACGACGACGAGCTCGCCACCGTGCGCTGCGGCGACCGACGACAGGACATACAGGTCCGACGGGAAGTTCCCCGCGTCGGTCATGATGCTCGGCCGGTCGGATGCGTCGAGCGCCGCGGATGCGAGCTTGTAGAGGTTGACGGATGTCTGGTCTGCTACCGCGACCTCGCCGGGACCTGCACCGATGATCGGCGCAAGGAGGTCCCCGAGCCTGGTCCCGATGTCGATCCATCGGTCCCAGCCCATGACGAGGTCCCGCGCCCACTCGTCCATGACGGAGCCGACACGACCCCGAGCGGATCGCGGCATCGGTCCGAGCGAGTTCCCGTCGAGGTAGATGAGACCGTCGTCGATGTCGAAGCGTTCCCGGAAGGAGGAGAGGGGATCATCCTCGTCCGCCAGACGCGCCCGGTCCTCGAGGTCGCCCACGGTCAGAAGAGTTCGTACGCGCCGTCGATGAGCCGGTCGGTGACGCCGCTCCAGTCTGCGAAGCAGTCGTGGACGATCTCGGTGACAGCGTCGTCGGCAGCGGAACCCGAGACCTCGACGTGAACGGCCTGGGGCTCTGTGACGAGGTGACCGATCGACGAGAGGAGCCGGATGGTGACTTCCTCGATCGAAGTCTCGGAGATCAACCGATCGGAGATGTCGGATCCGATCGCGTGGTACGTCTTGCCGACGTGTGACGCGGGGTTCTTGCCCGCCGCTGCTTCGAGGCTCATCGGACGGTAGGGGGTGATCAGGCCACCGAAGCGATTTCCCCTGCCGACCTGCCCGTCGTCGCCGGCCTCGGCAGAGGTACCGGTCAGGGTCAGGTACACGGATTCCTCCTGATCGGCCTGGTTGACCCGTACCGTCACGGCGCGTCCTGCGATCGCGGATGCGATCGACACGGCATCCTCGCGCACGATGTCCATCACCGCGTCGTACTGATCACGGTCAGCCACACTGTGAGCCAGGACGGGGCAGGCGACCGTCACGGTGATGTCGTCCCCGATGCGCGCCCCCATGACCTTGATGTCGCGCCCGACGGGAACCCGCTTGCGGTAGGACTCACCATTGAGGTGGGTCTCGATTTCGTGAACGATCGATTCGAGGATGGAGCGGGGGAGCGACACGGCGGCAAAGGATGTGTCGTTCGCGAGTGGTGCGACGGTTTCTGCATGGACCACTGCTGCGAGATCGACGGAAGATCGATTCAACCAGACCTCCACCTCGAATGCTTCCGGTGAGGCATCGGGGAGGAGCTCGAGCAGACGTTTGTGGTACTGGTCGGCGAGCTCATCGGTGTCGGGCTCCCAATCGAACCCGAACGCAGCCTTCCCCACGAGCACGAGCTTCGAGGGTTTGACGTGGACACCCCCTCCGAAACCGATGTCGACGGCGCCTGCCGCGAGGATCGCCTTGTCGACGTTGAAGTGGCGGACGGCGCCCGTGTACTGGAGGTAATCCCGTGCCAGTTGGCACGCCAATTCCTCGGCCAAGCGGTCACAGATGGTGTCGGGGTGGCCGGTTCCCTTGCGCTCGACGAACTCGATCGGCGGGTTGTAGCGGTCGCGACGTGTGATGGTCAGGCTCATCGATCATCCCGGAGAGGCGGTGGTGCGGTCGCTGATGGTAGCGACCCTCGGTGGCGTCGCTCCGGACGTTGGCGGGGACGTCGGCAACGTACACTCGATCCATGCACGGTGACTCGACACGCAGTGTTCACGCCGACCGCTCCCTCGCGGACCTTCCCGATCTGGCTCCCCCGATACGGCCGTCGACGACGTTCGCAATTGGGTCCGAACGGACCTACCGGAGGCACAGCCATGAGACGACCGAGCGCTTCGAGGCCGTGATCGGAGCCCTCGAGTCCGGACACACTGTCGCCTACGCGTCCGGGATGGCAGCAGCGGCGGCAGCGCTCGCCCATGTCCGCCCGGGGCGCGTCAGCCTCCCGCAGGACGTGTATCACGGCGTGCGTGACCTCGTCGAGACGCGGGCCGATGAAGGCGCTTTCGAGATCGTCGACCCTGACGAACTCGGGTCGGGCGACCTGTGGTGGATCGAGACACCTTCGAATCCGTTCTGCCGCATCACGGACCTGGCCGCGGTCGCCGCCGAGGCTCGGAGGCGGAGCGTCATCACCGTGTGCGATGCGACCTTTGCGACGCCTGTCCTGATGAACCCGCTCGCGTTCGGTATCGACCTCGTCATGCACGCCACGACGAAGGCCATCGCCGGCCATTCCGACGTCATGGGCGGCGTCCTCAGCGTGTCGGATGCCGCCATGGCCGAAACGCTCCGGCGCGAGCGTTCCCTCACGGGAGCCGTGCCGGGTTCACTCGACGTGTGGCTCGCCCTTCGCGGCGTTCGGACACTGCCCCTCAGGATGCACCGGTCGTGCCTCACGGCCGGTGTGCTGACCGAGTGGTTCTCGGCAATCGGTGTGCCGACCTACTACCCGGGCCTCGCCACCGACCCCGGCCACGGGATCGCCGGGAGGCAGATGCGTGCGATGGGCTCGATGTTCAGTGTCGACTTCGGCGACGCATCGACGGCGGACCGGTTCATCGGCGAACTGGGACTCTTCACGAACGCAACGTCGCTCGGTGGCGTGGAGTCCCTCGTGGAGCGGCGCGCGATCAGTGATCCGACCATCGCCCCGGGCGTGGTCCGGTTCTCAACGGGAATCGAGGATGCCGAGGACCTCCTCGAGGACCTGGCCGCGGCGGGATCGATCGTGCTCACATGAGCGGCGTGTGACGATCAGAGACGCTCGACTGCGGCGAGGGTCTCCTCGAGGGCCTGTTTGGCATCGGCGAAGTACATCAGGGTCCCCTCCTCGTAGAACAGGGGATTGTCGATTCCGGCGAATCCGGGAGCGAGGCTGCGTTTCACGACGATCGTCGTCTTCGCGAGGTCGACGTCGAGGATCGGCATGCCGTAGATCGGACTCGTCGGATCGGTCTTCGCCGAGGGGTTGATCACGTCGTTCGCGCCGACGACGAGGATCACGTCGGTCTGGGCCATCTTCGGATTCGCATGGTCGAGGTCGAGGAGCAGTTCGTACGAGATGTCGGCCTCCGCGAGGAGCACGTTCATATGGCCCGGCATCCGTCCTGCGACGGGGTGGATCGCGTAGTAGACCTCGATGTCGCGCGCCTCGAGGGCCTTCGCGAGGTCGCGCACCGCATGTTGGGCCTGGGCGACCGCCAGGCCGTACCCCGGGACGATGCCCACTCGCTGTGCGTACGCGAGCGCGATCGCTGCGTCGTCCGCCGTTGCGCGTTTCACGGGCTTGGTCCCGATCTCGGTGTCGACCGGCCCGCCTCCGAACCCCGAGAAGAGGACGTTGGCGATGGATCGGTTCATCGCAACGGACATCTCGATCGTCAGGATGAGGCCCGCCGCCCCGACCAGGGCACCGCCGACGATGAGCGCCTGGTTCCCGATGACGAACCCTGCCATCGCCGCCGCGATGCCAGACAGCGAGTTGAGCAACGAGATGACAACGGGCATGTCGGCACCTCCGATCGGCATCACGGCCGTGACACCGAGGAGGGCTGCGAGACCCCCCGAGACCCAATAGAGCACCTCGTTGCCCGTGGCGATCGCCGCACCCGCTGAGAGGACCGTCGCAGCTGCGATGGTCGCGTTCGTCGCGCGGCCGCCAGGCATGCCGACGGGCCGTCCGGTGATGATTCCCTGGAGCTTGCCGAACGCGATGAACGAACCGGTCAGGGTGATCGTGCCGATGACCAGAGAGAGGGCGGTGGTGACAGACGTCTCCGTCGCCATCGTGGATGCCGTGGCAATGATCGCCGTCGCCGCCACGAGGGCGGAGGCGCCGCCCCCGAAGCCGTTGAATGCGGCGACCAGCTGGGGCATGTCGGTCATCTGGACCCGGAGTGCCAGGACGGCACCGATCGCGCCGCCGACGACGACCCCGCCGATCACGATGCCCCACTTCGCCCCGACGTCGAGATCGACCAGGTCGATGACCGCAGTGGCTGCGGCCACGAGCATGCCGATCGCAGCGATCCGATTCCCGCGCCGAGCGGTCACCGGCGACGTCAGGCCCTTGAGACCGATGATGAAGAGGACCCCGGCCGTGAGGTAGGCGAGCTCGATCATCGCGGTCGCCCTGGGAGCTTCTTGAACATCTCGAGCATGCGGTCCGTCACCAGGAACCCGCCGACCACGTTGATCATCGCGAACACGACGGCGAGGAACCCGAGCACGCCGGCGACCCATCCGGAGCCGACTGCAGCGGCGATGATCGCACCGACGATCGTGATGCCGGAAATGGCGTTCGCACCCGACATCAGGGGTGTGTGCAGGGTCGCCGGCACGCGACGGATGACCTCGAAGCCGACGAACGCGGCGAGGACGAACACGACGACTCCCGAAATGAACGCGTCGCTCACGGTGAATCCCCGATCGCGAGGAGGGCAGGGCCGATGACGGGATCCTCAGGATCGATGGTGAGCTCGCCATCGGTCACCATGCGCGTCACGACCTCGAGCAGGTTTCGTGCATACATGCGGCTTGCATCCGCTGCGACCCTCGACGCCAGGTCCGTCGGACCGAGGATCGTGACACCGCCGATCTCCACTCGTTCGTCGGGTATCGATCCGGCCACGTTCCCTCCTGAAGACGCAGCCATGTCGATGATGACGGAGCCGGGACGCATGCGTTCGACCATCGCCTCGTCCACGAGGCGGGGTGCCCGCCTTCCCGGGACCTGTGCGGTCGTGATGATGAGGTCGCTCTCGGCGACGACGGTGGCGAGGACCTCACGCTGGCGGAGGGCGAGATCCTCATCCACGGCCCGCGCGTAACCCCCCTCGTCCATTTCCTGGGTCGGCGCGTCGACGAACTTCGCACCGAGGCTCTCGACCTGCTCGCGTGTCTCGGGGCGGATGTCGTACGCGCTGACGACCCCGCCGAGGCGGCGTGCGGTGGCGATGGCCTGGAGCCCGGCAACGCCGACACCGAGGATGAGGATCCTGGCAGGCGGTACCGTGCCTGCCGCCGTGACCAACATGGGCATGAACTTCGGCATCGTGGTCGCGCCGAGGAGGACGGCCGCATACCCCGCTGCCGTGGCCTGGGACGAGAGGGCATCCATCGATTGCGCGAGCGTCGATCTCGGGAGGCTCTCGATCGCGATGCACCGAACGCCACGCCGTGCCAGGGCTGCGACCGCATCGGCGTGCGACCCGGGGTCGAGGAAGCCGACGATCGCCCCGCCGTCCGCGACGACGTCGGAGCTCCCTTCGAATGGCGGGTTGACGGTCAGCAGCACATCGACCCGTGCGTCCGTGGTGATCGACGGCACGACCCGGGCTCCCGCCTCCGCGTACGCCTCATCGCTCGCACCGGCGTCGGCGCCGGCGTTCGACTCGATGACGACCTCGAAGCCGAGGTCCGCGAGCGACGCCACCGAGGTGGGTGTCGCCGCGACGCGGTGTTCGGTGTCGGATCGTTCGGATCTGATTCCCAGGCGCATCAGCGACCAAGGTAATCATGTCGCTGTCACTGAGCGGAAACGGGACCCGTGGACCGAACCGCCTCGGTCACCTTCTCTGCGGCATCCGGAGTGAGGTCAGCCAGCGGACGTCGTGGTGAACCGCTCGAGAGGCCACAGAGGCCAGCCGCGAACTTCGTGCCCGCCACACCGTGCTCCTCGATGACCACTGTGAGCTCGTCGAGGCGTGCCTGGGCGTGCTGGTCGCCTCGCACGGCACCAGCCACATCCGCGAAGGCGTAGTTCGCGCTTGCCGTGATCGCGCCGTGGACGCCACGCCGATGGCTCTCGAGGATTGCACGGGAGGCACCCACGTAGGTGATGAACCCGCCTGCGATCGCTCCCGCGAGCGCAGAGAGGCGTGTCGGGTCACCGCCGGAATCCTTGATGCCGATGATCGAAGGGTGGAGCGCGAGCCTGGCCACCGACTCCGTGGGCAGCTCCCATCCCGTGACCCTTGGAACGGAGTAGAGGAGGATGGGCAGAGGCGATGCGTCCGCGAGATCCTCGTAGAACGCCTCGACGGACGTGCCCCTGTC
>JAWOGV010000076.1:0-3461 GCA_046496605.1 Acidimicrobiia bacterium
TGAGATCGCTGTCGTTGATGTGGACCTCGACGTCCTCGACCTCGGGCAACACCGCAACGGTGCCGATGGACGTGTGGATGCGTCCCTGTGACTCGGTCCTCGGAACACGTTGGACGCGGTGCGGTCCTGCCTCGTACTTGAAGCGGGCATAGACATTGCGGCCCTTCACCGCGAACGTCGCCTCCTTGATCCCCCCACCGTCGGTCGGTGAGATGTCGATGGGTTCGATCGCCCAACCGGAACGCTCCGCGAACCGCTCGTACATGCGGTACAGGTCGCCTGCCCATAGGGCAGCCTCATCACCCCCTGCCGCCGACCGGATCTCGACGATGACGTCCTTGTCGTCGTCGGGATCCCTCGGTACGAGGAGCTTTCGGAGCTCGACCTCGAGGGCATCCGTCTCGGCGCTGCGGGACTCGATGGTCTCGGCCAGGTATGCCCGCATCTCGGGGTCGACTTCGGTTGCAGCCATCTCGGAAGCCTCCGCGACCTCGTGGGATGCCTCGCGGTAGCGGCGATACGCCTCGACGACCGGCTTGAGCTCGGCGTGGCGTGTCGAGACCTCGACGTATCGCTGCTGATCGGCATGGATCGTCTGGTCGGAAAGCTGGATCAGCGTGTCCTCGAAGGCTGCCTCTGCGGACTCGAGTCGCTCGACGAGCCTGTCATCCATCGTGGTCACCGAGGTCGAACTCGGCGGCAAGTGCTCCCGGATCGATGTCACCCCTTGCGCGTACCTCATCGACCTGCTGCGGGTTGAGTGCCGCGAGCAGCGAGGCGACGGCGACCTCGACCTGGCGGTCGTCCGGTTCCTTCGTCGTGATGGACTGGATCCAGATACCGGGGCGCGAGGCCCACCCGAGCCAAGGGCTACCCGCCGCCGAGCGCAGGATCTCGTAGGACAGCCCTGCGATGACAGGGATGAGGAGGATTCGGGCGAGGATCTGCCAGAGGAATGGCAGCGGGGCGAGGGTGAGGAACACCACGAACGACACCATTGCGACGATGATGATGAACGAGGTTCCGCACCGCGGATGTCGGGGGCTGTACACCTGGATCGAAACGATGTCGAGCGGGTCGCCATTCTCGTATGCGTGAATGGTCTTGTGCTCTGCGCCGTGGTACTGGAACACGCGCTGGATGTCGGGGTTGCGTCCGATCAGCCAGATGTAGGCGACCACGAGGAAGATGCGAAGGACACCGTCGATGACGACGAAGGCCAGGGCATTGCCGCCAACGAGGTCCTTGATCCAGTTCGCGGCGAACGCAGGCCCGAGGACGAAGATGCCAAGGGCAACGACGACTGCGATCACCATCGTGAAGAAGATCTCGCGTCGTCCTATCTCCTCATCCTCGTCCCCGGCGCGTTGTGCCGACCAGGAGAGAGCTCGGAAACCAAGCGAGAGGGACTCTGCGAGGACGAAGATGCCACGGATGAACGGCACGCGTGCCCATCGGTTGCGTGTCGTGAGCGCAGGCAGATCGTTGCGTTTCGCTTCGATCACGCCATCGGGACGTCGTACGGCGACGGCCCAGGCGTCCGGGGCTCGCATCATGACGCCCTCGATGACCGCCTGGCCACCGACGGTGGCGCCAGGGGATCGACTCAACTAGGCCTCCGCGTCTGCGGACGAGGTCTCTGCCTTCTTCGCGGCGCCGGCCTGGCCGTACCGTCGACGGAAGCGCTCGACGCGACCGGTGGTGTCCACGAGGATCTGCTTGCCCGTGTAGAACGGGTGGCTGGCAGACGATATCTCCACCTTGGCGAGCGGATAGGTGTTCCCGTCGTCCCACTCGATCGTGTCGGTGGTCTCGATGGTGGACTTCGTGAGGAACTGGAAGTCCGAGGACGTGTCCTGGAACACGACAGGACGGTAGTTCGGGTGGGTGTCGGGCTTCACGGGCTCTCCTGATCGATTCGTGAACTGTAGCGAGGTTCCTATTGTCCGCTCTTCGCCACGGACATGAGGAACTCGGCGTTCGATTTGGTGCTCTTGAGGCGGTCGATGAGAAGCTCGAGAGCTGCCCCCGACTCGAGGGCGAGCAGCACCCTGCGGAGCTTCCACACCTCCTGGAGTTCCGAACGATCGAACAGCAGCTCTTCGCGACGGGTCCCTGACGACTCGATGTCGATCGCCGGGTAGATCCGCTTGTCCGCGAGCTTGCGGTCGAGCCTGAGCTCCATGTTGCCCGTGCCCTTGAACTCCTCGAAGATGACCTCATCCATGCGGCTTCCGGTTTCGACGAGCGCGGTGCCGATGATGGTGAGGCTGCCGCCCTCCTCGATGTTGCGTGCCGCACCGAAGAACCGCTTCGGTGGATACAGCGCCGTCGAATCGACACCACCGGACAGGATGCGCCCGGATGCCGGCGTCGCGAGGTTGTGCGCTCTCGCCAACCGCGTGATCGAGTCGAGCAGGATCACGACATCGGTACCTGCCTCGACGAGACGCTTCGCACGCTCGATCGCGAGCTCCGACACCTGTGTGTGCTCCTCGGCAGGGCGGTCGAAGGTCGAGTAGATGACCTCTCCCTTGACCGACCGTTGCATGTCGGTCACTTCCTCGGGCCGCTCATCGACGAGAACGACCATGAGGTAGCACTCGGGGTTGTTCGCTGCGACCGAGTTGGCGATGTCCTTGAGGACCGTCGTCTTGCCCGCCTTGGGCGGTGAGACGATGAGGCCTCGCTGGCCCTTGCCGATGGGGGCGATCAGGTCGATGATGCGAGCCATCATCAGGTCGTGGTGCCCTTCGACCTCGAGACGGAGCCGCTCGTCGGGGAAGAGGGGTGTCAGCGTTGCGAACTTCGGGCGGTCGGCCGCCACCTCGGGATCCATGCCGTTGACCTTCACTGCACGCACCAGGGCGGGGAACTTCTCCTGGGCACGCGCCGGGCGTACGGGACCCTCGACGACGTCGCCCTTGCGGAGTCTGTCCCTCCGGACGATGTTCGCAGCGACGTAGACGTCCTTGTCGCCAGGGAGGTACCCGGTGACCCTGAGGAAACCGTACCCCTCGGGGAGGATGTCGAGGATTCCCTGTCGTGCCTCGAGGTCGGTCTCATCGACAGGTTCGCGGTTGCGGGTTCGACTGCGGCTCCGGTTTCGGTTCCGGTTCCGCCTCCCACCCTGCTGATCGTCGTTCCGGTCGAAGCGATCGTTGCGATCGTCGTCGTCGTCTGCCCCACCCTCACCATCTGACGACTCGGACGCTGGGGACTCTGAAGCGACCTCGGCGATGGACTCGGGTGTGACCTCGGGAAGCATGGAGGGGTCGAACTTGTCCGCATCCAGAATGGCTGCGATCAGTTTCGACTTCTGCATGCCGTCCGGATCGACGTCGACTGACGTCGCCATGTCTCGCAGTTGCGGGAGCTTCAACTCCTGCAGACGTGCCCTTTCGATGCTCATCCCGGCTGGTCCCCTTTCGAGATGGTGAGATTGGTGTGGCCCTCGTCCC
>JAWOGV010000095.1:0-4882 GCA_046496605.1 Acidimicrobiia bacterium
CGACGGGCATCACCTTCGACGTCGCGTGATCAGGCGTTCTTCACCTGGAACGCAGCGAGGACCTCGAGCATGCCGAACACGACCACGTAGACACCCATCAGGACGGCGAACACGCCAACCGTGATCTCCGGCCAGACGAGGATCACGAGCCCGAACAACGCTGACAGCGCTCCGAAGACGACCCGCAGCGAGGCGTCGGGAAGCGAACGGTTCGTCACCCCTCTGAAGAAGTCGACCATGCCGGCGACGAGCCAGAAGATCGCGGTGATGAGCACGACGACCCGGATCGTCTCCTCGGGGTTGCGCATGATGATCACTCCGAGCACCACTCCCATGATGCCGACGATGACGAGGAGCCATCGGTTCTCCCGATCGGTGTCGAATACGGCAACCGCGAACCGAACGAGGCCTGTCACGATCATGAAGAGGCCGATGATGGTGGTCACCACCGTGATCGTCCGCCCCGGCCAGAAGATGAGCAGGGCTCCGAATGCGATGGAGGCGATGCCGAGCACCAGAAGGAGCCACCAACCCCTCTTGAGGTCCTCTACCGGCACGTAGATGTCGATGCCCCCCATGCGCACTCCCCTTTCGTCGACGCCACGATACCGACGAACGAGTCGGGTTCCCGGCATCCGATCGGCGATAATTCCTCCATGGCACACGAAGCACAGGTCGACGCGGCGGGCGTGGCGGTCCGCATATCGAGCCCTGGGAAGGTCGTCTTCCCCGATCGGGGGTGGACGAAACTCGACGTCGCCGAGCACTTCGCCCTCTGTGGGGAGGGCGCGCTTCGCAACGTCCACAATCGCCCGACGATGCTCAAGAGGTGGACGAAGGGGGTCGACCACGAGCCCTTCTACGTCAAGCGTGTGCCTGCCACTGCACGATCGAAGATCGATGTGGCGTTCCCGTCGGCACGACCGGGGACGATGTTCCTGCCCCTCGAGGTCCAGGACATCGTCTGGATGGCGCAGATGAACTGCCTGGACCTACACCCGTGGAATGCCAGGGCGAGCGACATGGACCATCCCGACGAGCTCCGAATCGACCTCGATCCGACCGAGGAATACGGATTCGACGCGGTCATCGACGTCGCCCACACGATACGCGAGATCCTCGACGATCTCGGTCTCGTCGGTTGGCCGAAGACGTCAGGGAGCCGAGGCATCCACATCAACATCAGGGTGCATCCGCGGTGGTCGTACTACGAGGTCCGCAGGGCGTGCCTCGCGATCGCGCGGGAGGCCGAGCGCCGCAACGAGCTGGCCACCACCAAGTGGTGGAAGGAGGAGCGGTTCGGCGTGTTCATCGACTTCAACCAGAACGCGAAGGACAAGTCGGTCGCATCCGCCTATTCGATCCGGCACACGGGCTGGGTCTCCACACCGTTCGACTGGGATGAGCTCGACGAGACCTCGTCGGACATGTGCGACCTGATGTCGTTCAAGGACCGATGGGCCGACCTCGGTGACCTCACGAGCGGCATCGACGAGGCCCCGGGCGATCTCACGAGGGCACTCGCATGGGTGGAACGCGACGAAGCGGACGGGCTCGGCGACGCACCATGGCCTCCCCACTACCCCAAGATGCCGGGGGAGCCCCCCAGGGTCCAACCGTCGAAGCGCCGGATGGACGGATGAGCCGCCGCTCGAGCCGGTAGCCTCGAATCGCCATGATCGTCTCAGACATCCACGAACCGACCCGTCGACGTCTCATCGGGACCCTCTTCGCGGGGAATGCGATCGGCTCGACGGCATACATCGGCGTCGCAACCGTCGCCACGCTCATCGCCGCAGACATCACGGGGACTACCGCTCTCGCCGGGCTGCCGTCGACCACGACCACGCTCGGTGTGGCAGGCGGAGCCGCCCTCTTGTCATGGGTGTCGGCCCGGTGGGGTCGCCGCCCGGCCTTCAGTGCCGGATACGCCGCAGCGGTCGTCGGTTCCCTCCTCGTGATCGCATCGATCGTCACCTCCAACTTCCTCCTGCTCCTCGCGGGCATGGCGGGAGTCGGGTTGGGTCGCAGCGGTTCGGAGCTCGCCCGGTACGCGGCCGGCGACCTCCGAACCGAGGACCGCCGGGCACGGGCCATCGGCCTGATCGTGTGGGCATCGACGATCGGCGCCGTCGTCGGCCCCCTGATGATCGGTCCGACGAGCATCCTCGCCGTGACCGCGGGAGCCAATGAGCTCGTCGGTCCCGTTGCGATGGCGGCAGGGGGATTCGCCCTGGTCGCGGTGCTCATGATCGTGGCTCTGAGGCCGGATCCGATGGGCCTCATCGTCGCCGACGATGACGAACGATTCGCGCCGGGGCCGTCGCGGTCGATCCCCGTCCTCTTGTCATCACCGACCGTACGGCTCAGCATCGCCGCCATCGTGATGAGCCAGGTGGTGATGGTCCTCGTGATGGTGATGACACCGGTCCACATCAAGGCGAACGGTGGATCCCTCGCCACCGTGGGATGGGTGATGATGGCCCACACGTTGGGCATGTTCGCGATAGCGCCGATCACCGGACTGCTCGTGGGCCGTCTCGGGCCCCGCAGGATGATCATCGCATCGGTCGCCACGTTCATCGGATCCTGCGCCATGGCGGCGACGGCGGTGACGGCGGCGACCCCCGTCCTCCTCGTGAGCCTCTTCCTCCTCGGCGTCGCGTGGAACTTCGGGTACGTCGCGGGCAGCACGCTCCTCCAGGCCGGCCTTCCGATCGCCGACCGGCTCACCCTTCAGGGGTTCACCGACTCGTCTGCGTGGCTGTCCTCGGCCTTCGCAGCCGCCATCTCGGGCGTCATCGTCTCCCAGACGTCGTTCACGAGCCTCGCGATCCTTGGTGCCGTGCTGGCGGTGGTTCCCCTCCTCGTGTCGATTCCGACGTATCGAGTTCGCACCGCGTAAGGCGCCGAGAGCCGTGCGGCCCCGACGAGGCGAGTAGGGCGACGCCGCGGACTCGGGGCGCCGCCCTTTCTCGATGATCCCCTCTGGTACTCCAGGCGGGTGACCCGCTCCTACTGACCGTCGTGGCCGTGCCCGGAATCGTCGCGATCCTGAGCCGAGAGGCGTTCGATGCCGCTCGGGGTCCCGTACTTGGCCCACCAGGCCTTCCCTGCGTCGATGCCGCCGACTCCGAAGGCGATCGCCAGCGCGATCCCTGCCGCTGCGACGACGATCTTGACGACATCCTCTGCGAAGTTGATGTCGAGCAGGTCGAGGGCGAAGAGCAAGCCGAACACGATGATGCTGATCCGGATCAACCAGGTCAACCACGGCACACCGCGATCGGCTGCGAAGGGACGCACCAGGTCGGCGGTCCAGTTCGCAACCGCAGCGGCGATGATGACGATGATCGCCGCAACGATGAGCAGCGGCACCCACGCGAGCAGACGCAGCAGCAGGACCTCGATCGACTCCAACTGGAGAACGCGTACGACGATGAGCGCGAGAACGATGAGCCCGTAGGCGTACACGATCGTGGCGGTGATCGATGCCGCCGTCTGGCCCGACGGCTCGAGCGCGCCCGCCACACCCGATCGCTTCCACACCCCGTCGAGTGCAGATGCACCGAGCACTCGCTCGACGATGCGACGGACCCACGTGAGGATCCAGCGCCCGACGATCAGGATGACCAGCGCGACGGCGATCAGCACGATCCACTCGGCGAGGTTCTCCCCGACGGCCCTCAGTTCTTCCACGAGACGATCCCAAAACGACATTGTGTGTCTCCTTCCGACCCCCCGACCCTACCAAACGGGCATCCGGTCGACGTGGCGCATCCGCCAGGGCAACAATGGCGTCGTGTTCACCGCATACATGGCAGGCATCGACCGGGCCGTCGAAGCAACCCCTCCGACCCGCAACCGCGTCGTCGACACCTGGCGGGTGATTGCGCTCGTCGCGGTGGTGTTCGGCCATTGGCTCGCTGCCTCGATCTGGGTGACCCCCGATGGCGACACGCTGGTGATGAACACACTCGAGTGGATCCCGTATGCCGGGTGGGCGACGTGGGTGATCCAGGTGATGCCGATCTTCTTCTTCGTCGGCGGCTACGCGAACGCAAAGGCGATCGCATCGAGCACGACCAACCGGCGCAGCTGGCTCACCATTCGGTTCCGGAGGCTGTTCGCGCCTGCGGTTCCCGTCATCGTCGCGTGGTCGATCCTGGCCTTCGTCCTGCGCCGGTGGATCGACGCGGACCTCGTCTACGCCGGTGTCCTCAACGCCACGCTCCCCCTGTGGTTCCTCGCCGTGTACCTCACCCTGGTCGCGATCGCTCCCCTGACGTTCGCATGGTGGAACCGGGCAGGCCTCGCCTCCGTCTGGATACTCGTCATCTCCGCGATCGCCGTCGATGTCGCCTATCGCGTGGCCGACATCCCGGGCATCGGATGGGTCAATCTCGTGCTGGTGTGGGGTGCCGTCCATCAGATCGGTTACTGGTGGGCCGATCGTGAGGCCTCCCGCCTCGTTCCTTCGCCGATGCGATCACTCACCGGATCCGCAGTCGCGCTGGGGGCCCTGATCGCGGTGACCTGGACGGAGATGTACCCGGTCGCCATGATCACGATCCCGGGCGGCGGACCACAGAACATCACCCCGCCCACGTTCGCCGTGTTCCTCCTCGCGTGCATCCAGATCGGCGTGATCCTCGCGTCGTCGGGGAGGGTCGCACGTTGGGCATCCCGGAAGAGGAACTGGCGGGTCATCGTTGCGGTATCCGCGTCGACGATGTCGATCTACGTCTGGCACCTCACCGCGCTGTCGCTTGCCATCGCCGTGGGGATCTTCACGTTCGACGGGGCAGCGTTCTCCCTCGAACCGGGGACCGTCGGGTGGTGGCTGACCAGGCCCATCTTCTACGCGGTCCTGATCGCGGTC
>JAWOGV010000166.1:0-8962 GCA_046496605.1 Acidimicrobiia bacterium
ACAATGCTTGCTCCATTCGCTTCGGATACGCCTGGTGCACATGATTGGCGTTTTCTGGGGAGAAGACATACAATTGATAAAACAGTATTATCATCTTTCCCATTAGCCCGAGATCAGGGACGCCCATCCCTCACCGGCCCGACGACCGGCGATGCGCTCTGGGTTGGCGAGCGCGGAGCGAGGATGGGTGCACGCGGGATCCGTCGCGCGGTGCGCATGCGCACGGGGACGTTCCCGCACGCGCTCCGCCACTCCTACGCCACGCACATGCTCGAGAACGGCGCTGATCTGCGTTCCGTCCAGGAACTCCTCGGACACACCGAGCTCGCCACGACGCAGCTCTACACTGCAGTGACCCGTAAACACCTCACCGAGACCTACGAAAGAAGCCACCCGCGTGCCTGACCGTGGTCAGCTGGACCTCGACTCCCTCTGGGAGGCGTACAAGTCGACGGGTGACGAGCGCGCCCGCGAAGGTTTGATCCTGCACTACTCGCCGCTGGTGAAGTTCGTCGCAGGGCGCGTCGGCTCGGGCCTCCCGAAGAACGTCGACCAGTCCGACCTCGTCTCCTTCGGGACCTTCGGACTCATCGACGCCGTCGACAAGTTCGAGCCGGAGCGTGGGTTCAAGTTCGAGACCTATGCCGTGAACCGCATCAAGGGTGCGATCCTCGACGAACTCCGAGCCCTGGACTGGGTGCCGAGATCGGTGCGTTCACGTGCCAGGGAGATCCAGCGCACGATGGCCGAGCTCGAGCATCGCCTTCTCCGAACCCCCACGGAGGAGGAGATCGCCGAATCGATGGATGTCCCCCTCGACTCGCTTCGCGACCACCTCGGGGAGATCGCCAATCTGGGTTTCGTCGCCCTCGACGAGCTCCTCAACCCCACCGAGCGCGAGTCCGGCGCGATTTCGGAGATGATCGCCGACCCGAAGGCCGTCGACCCGCTCGGGAGCTTCGAGAAGGAGGAGACGCGCTACATGCTCGCCGACTCCATCAACCGCCTTCCCGACAGGGAACGCCTCGTGCTCACCCTCTACTACTACGAGGGGTTGACCCTCGCCGAGATCGGCGGCGTCCTCAACGTGACGGAGTCGAGGATCTGCCAGATCCACACGAAGGCAGTGATGAGCCTGCGCAACAGGTTCATCGAACCGGCCTATCGGTGATCGACACCTGATCGCGGTTCACCGGGTGCGGACTGTGCGCTTCGCCCTCCTACACTGTGACCCAATCACACACGCCCATCGCAATCCCCGCGTGGTGCGTCCCCAGGGACGTTCGGGGGCTCGAAGGATGGGCGGAAGCACCAACCCGAACAAGGAGAAGACACCATGGCTGTTGTCGCCATGCGCCAGCTACTCGAAGCCGGCGTCCACTTCGGTCACCAGACCGCCCGGTGGAATCCCAAGATGCGTCCGTTCATCTTCTCGGAACGCAATGGAATCCACATCCTCGACCTCCGCCAGACCCTCGAGGCTGCCGAGGAGTCGTACGCGATCGCGCGTGACACCGTCGCGGGTGGGGGAACCGTGCTGTTCGTCGGCACCAAGAAGCAGGCCCAGGCCGCCGTCGAGGAGGCCGCCAAGCGTGCTGGTATGCCGTACGTGAATCACCGCTGGCTCGGTGGCATGCTCACGAACTTCCAGACGATCCACAAGCGGATCCTCTACATGCTCGAACTCGAGCAGATGGAAACGAGTGGCGAGATGAACTCCTTGCCGAAGAAGGAGCGCCTGAGGCTCCGCCGGGAGGCCGAGAAGCTCGTCGCGGTCCTCGGTGGTGTGCGCGACCTGCGCCGTGCCCCCGACGTCGTGTTCATCATCGACATCAACGCCGAGCACATCGCTGTTGGCGAGGCGAACAGGCTCGACATCCCCGTGATCGCGCTCGTCGACACGAACTGCGACCCCGACCTCGTCGACTTCGTCATACCCGGCAACGACGACGCCATCCGCGCTGCGCAGCTCATCGCGGGAGTCATCGCGGACGGCTGCATCGCCGGCAAGGAAATCGCACAGGCCAAGCGCAAGGACGCCAAGGATCCGGACGCCGAACCGCAGGACGCGGACCTACAGGGCGGGGAGTGACCGTCGTGGCAGACTTCACCGCACAGGACGTTCAAGCACTCCGGCACGCGACGGGTGCGGGCATGATGGACGCGAAGAAGGCGCTCACCGAAACCGGTGGCGACATGGACAAGGCGAAGGACTACCTCCGCGAGAAGGGCCTCGCCGCCGTTGCGAAACGATCCGAGCGTGAACAGGGCGAAGGTGCCGTTGGGTCGTATCTGCACAACCAGGCCGGTCGCCCCGTGATCGGTGTGCTGATCGGCCTCGCCTCCGAGACCGACTTCGTGGCCAAGAGCGACGAGTTCGTGGCCGCGGCGAACGACATCGCGATGCACGCCGCCGCGGCGCGCCCGACGTGGATCCGTCGTGGCGACGTCCCCGAGGACGTCCTCGCGAAGGAGAAGGAGCTCATCGCGGCCCAGGCCCGGAACGAGGGCAAGCCACCCGAGATCATCGACAAGATCGTCGACGGTAGGATCGGTACGTTCTACCGCGACAACGTCCTCGAGGACCAGGTGTTCGTTCGCACGGACCGCTTCGAGGGCACCGTCGGCGAGCTCGTCCAGCAGCTCGCCGTCAAGATGGGGGAGAACATCTCCGTGGCCTCCATGGCCAGGGTCGAGATCGGGGAGAGCTGAACGAATGGCGAACAGGCGAGTCGTCCTCAAGCTGTCGGGTGAGGCGTTCGCAAACGCCGAGCTCGGATACGGGATCGATCCCCTCACCATCGATCGCACGGCCGGTGAGATCGCCGAGGTGTCAGCGGAAGGGTATGAGATCGCGGTGGTCGTCGGAGGTGGCAACATCTTCCGGGGCCTGAGCGATGCAGCAGCCGGCATGGATCGGGCCAATGCCGACTACATGGGGATGCTCGCAACCGTCATCAACGCGCTCGCCCTCCGTGACGGCCTGGAGCGAGCGGGAGCCGAGTGCCGCGTCCAGACTGCCCTCACGATCCAGGAGGTCGCGGAGCCCTATATCCGCCTGAGAGCCATCCGCCACCTCGAGAAGGGACGGGTCGTCATCTTCGCGGCGGGGACGGGGAACCCGTTCTTCACCACGGACACGACCGCAGCCCTGCGTGCTGCAGAGATCGGCGCAGATGCCGTGTTGAAGGCGACGAAGGTCGAAGGCATCTACACCGCGGATCCGAGAACCGATCCGGACGCCGAGCTGCTGTCCGAACTCGACTACATGCACGCCATCGCCGAACAGCTCGGGGTGATGGACACGACGGCGATTACGATGTGCATGGAGAACGACCTTCCGATCCGGGTCTTCAACATGACCGTGCCCGGCAACATCGCCCGTGCGGTTCGGGGGGAGCCCGTTGGGACCTTGGTCGATGCCGGGAGGAACGTGTGATCGGTGAACAGCTCGACGATGCCAGGGCCAAGATGGATCAGGCCGTGACGCACACGGTCTCGGAATTCGGCACGGTCCGCACGGGGCGGGCGAATCCCGGCCTCCTCAGCAGGATCACCGTTGATTACTACGGCGCCCAGACGTCACTCCAGCAGCTCGCGAGCTTCTCCGTTCCCGAGGCGCGGATGCTCGTCGTCCAGCCATACGACAAGTCGGCGATACCGGCGATCGAACGATCCATCCAGGCGGCCGGCCTCGGGTTGAACCCGTCGAACGATGGCATCGTCATCCGGCTGGCGTTCCCCTCACTCACGGAGGAACGGCGCAGGGAACTCATCAAGGTGGTGCATCGGCTCGCGGAGGACGGTCGCGTCGCGATACGGAACGTTCGTCGGCATGCGAAGGACGCCATCGAGTCGGAGGACGTGTCCGAGGACGACATCCACCGCGCCGAGAAGGAGCTCCAGGACCTCACGAACACGCACATCGCGTCGATCGACGAGGCCCTTGCCCGCAAAGAGGAGGAGCTCCTCGAGGTCTGATCCCCGCATTCCCACATGCCGGCGCCCAGTCGGATGTGGGTGTCAGGAGTCACCTTCGGGTAGCGTGCAGAGAACATGGCTGACGACGAACGACCCAAAGAGCCCGGCGGAGGATTCGACGACTGGCTCGACGAGGAGCCCGGGCCCGACACCGATCCCTACGCGGCCCTGGCGGACGAGGACGCGGGCGAAGCCGAGATCTCCGAGTGGATCGCCTTCACCGGTTCGGCGATTGACGGTGACCAGGGTGAGGACCAGGGTGAGGACCAGGGCGATGACCAGGGCGATGAAGAAGCGGACGCCGGGTACGTGAGCTTCGGCGATGGCGACGAGACGGAGGAGATCCCTGTCGCGCGTCCGGAGCCATCAGGGTTCGAACCAGCGACGTCCGTGGAGCTGGCCGACTTCGATGGCGGTGGGCGTGCCGACACCGACGAGATTCCGATCATCGCTGCCACTGACATCACCGCCACCGAAGCGGGTCCTGCCGATACCGAACCCGGCACCGAACCCGACATCGACGACACCGACGAGCTCCCGGTGCTCGGGGACGAGTTGGAGGTCGACACGGGTGACCTCCCCGTCGTGGCTGCGGCGACAAATCATGGCACGGCCATCGAGGACGACGGTGACGGTGGGGAAGATCGGCTCGCGTCCGATCGGGACTTCGACAATCAGGAACCCTCCGGAGTCTCCGCCGACCTCGCCGCGATGTTCGAGGAGTTCGAAGAACTGGTGGCCGACAAGGAGTCGGCCGACGAACAGTCGGCCGACGAACTGCCGGGCGACGATTCACCCGAGGACTTCGACCCCCTCAAGGAGGACTATCCCCAGACATCGACCCGCGAGCATGCGGGCCTGGCCGCAGCGATCGCGGAGGCCGACACGGAGGCCACCGAAAGGGTCGCACTCGCTGCGCCGATACCCGGCCTCGAGTCGACGGTGGTGGGCTTCGAGGACGTCGTCGAGGCGGAGGGTCACGGGAGGGTGCGAGCTCGTGCGAGCGGCGACCTCGTTGCGAGGGTCATCACGGCGATCGTCCTGATCGGAGCGCTCGCCGCTTCCCTCGTGTGGCGCCCTGCGCTCATCGCACTCGCCACGATCGTGTTCATCATCGGTGCGGGCGAGTTCTACACCGCGCTGCGGCGAACGGGTCGTCAACCCATCGCGCTGTTCGGGTTCGTGGGCCTCCTCGGAGCGAGCATCGGCGCTTCCGTGTGGGGAGCGATTGCGATACCCATGGCAATCACCGCCGTGGCGACACTCCTCCTGCTGTTCTACGCAGTCGTTCCGGGGAGGCAGGACCCGATGGCGAACCTCGCGCTCACGATCACCGTGATGGCGTGGGTGGGGCTCGGGACCTATGCGATGATGATCGCGGTGTCCGAGGACTATCGAACCCTGATCGTCGGTGTGGTGTTCACCGTCGCAATGATGGACATCGCGCAGTACTTCGTGGGACGCACACTCGGGCGCCACAAGCTGTCTCCATGGGTCTCACCGAACAAGACCGTCGAGGGCCTCGTCGGAGGCGTGATCGTCGCCCTCACGATCGGGGCGCTCCTGCACTTCTTTCCGCCGTTCGAGCTCACCTCGGGCCTGGCGATCGGAGCGGCCGTCGCACTGCTCGTGCCGCTCGGGGACCTTGCGATGTCGGCAGCGAAGCGGGCGCTCGAGATCAAGGACATGGGCTCGATCCTTCCGGGGCACGGTGGCTTCCTGGATCGCATCGACGGGCTCCTGTTCGTGATTCCCGCTGCATGGGGCATCTTCGTGTGGGCGGGCATCCTCTGAGACCACTCGTCGTCCTCGGTGCAACCGGGTCGATCGGTCGCCAGACGCTCGATGTCGCGCAGCGCATCGGAGCACCGGTTGCCGTGATCGCGGCAGGCAGGGCTTCGAGTGAACTGCTCGAGCTGGCGCTCGAACACCCTGATGCAACCGTGTGCGTGGTCGAGGGCGGAGACCAGCTTCGACGGCTCGAGTTGCAGCTCGGTGCTCGTCTCCGGGTGGGTCAGGCTGCCGTGACCGATGCCGCGTCGTTGTCAGGCAGCATCGTCGTGAACGGCATCGTCGGTGCGGCCGGGCTCGGGCCATCCCTTGCAGCCCTCCACGCAGGGAACCGCCTCGCCCTGGCGAACAAGGAGAGCCTGGTCATCGGTGGTCCGCTGATCCGTGCGGCACGCGAGTCGGGAGGCGGAGAGGTCGTTCCGATCGACTCGGAGCACTCCGCGGTGTGGCAGTGCCTCGTCGGTGAGCCTGCCGGGGCGGTTCGGCGGTTGGTCCTCACCGCTTCCGGTGGCCCCTTCCACGGCAGGTCGCCGGCTTCGTTGGACGATGTCACGGTGGAGGAGGCACTCGCACACCCGACGTGGGACATGGGGAAGCGCATCAGCGTTGACTCGGCGACCCTGATGAACAAGGCGTTCGAAGTGATCGAGGC
Source organism: Acidimicrobiia bacterium (assembly GCA_046496605.1). Taxonomy (GTDB): domain Bacteria; phylum Actinomycetota; class Acidimicrobiia; order Spongiisociales; family UBA5794; genus SZUA-442. Next base: position 6,425 of record JAWOGV010000166.1, read on the forward strand.
CCACTACCTGTTCGGGATTCCCTACGACTCGATCGACGTCGTGGTGCACCCCCAGAGCGTCGTCCACTCCTTCGTGGAGTTCACGGACGGTGTCGTGAAGGCCGAGGTCGGCTTCCCCGACATGAGAAAGCCGATCCAGTATGCGATCACCGGACCCACCAGGGTGCCGGTCAGCGCCGAACCGTTCTCACTCGTCGGCACGACGCTCACGTTCGAGGCACCAGACCGGGATTCGTTCCCATGCCTCGACCTCGGGTACGCCGCGGGCCGTGCGGGCGGGACCGCACCTGTCGTGCTGAACGCCGCTGACGAGGTGGCCGTCGCCGCCTTCCTTTCCGGTGAGATCGCGTTCCCCGCGATCGCTGCGGTCGTCGAGGCCGTGCTGGAGCGACATGACGTCTTCGTCCCTGGGACGGTCGCCGAGATCGAGGCGGTCGATGGGGATGCACGGACATGGGCGCGAGAAGCGGTTCGTTCCCTGCAGCGTTGAGTTGGCGGATCCGGGGAGTACCGTTACCGCTCCCAGCACCGAGGAGGAGCGATGGGCGCTCTCATCATGATCGTCGGCGTCATCCTCATGATCATCATCCATGAGGGTGGCCACTTCGTCGCCGCCAAGGCGTTCGGGATGAAGGCGACCGAGGCGTTCTTCGGTTTCGGACCCAGGTTGTGGTCGACCACTCGCGGCGAGACGGAATACGGCGTCAAGGCGATCCCCTTCGGTGGCTACGTTCGCATCATCGGGATGAACCCGTTCGAGGAGATCGATCCCTCCGAGGAGGGACGGACCTATCGCGTCGCCCCGTATTGGAAGAAGACCGTCGTTGTCCTCGCCGGCGTCGTCAGCCACTTCATCGTCGCCCTTGTCCTCCTGTGGCTCGTGGGCGTCGTGTGGGGAACGATCGCCTTCGACGACGACGGACAGGTCATACGGTCGACGACGATCGCTGCTGTCTCATCGACGGTTCCCGGCACCTCCACACCCTCACCGGCGGAGCAGTCGGGCATCCTCGTGGGCGATGTCCTCGTGTCGACGGACGGCATGCCCGTCGACAGGTGGGAGGAATTCACCGCCTTCGCTCGCGACAACGGCGGTCGCCTGGTGGTCATCGGTGTCGATCGCAATGGCGAGGCTCTCGACCTCCCGGCAACGCTCGCCATCGTCGAGCGACCCGTCTTCGACGAGAACGGCGAGCCGATCACCGACGCATCCGGCGAGCCCGTCGTCGAGGAAGCAGGATTCTTCGGTGTCACGCCGGAGGCCCTCCGCGAGGATCAGGGCATCATCGGCATGATCCCCGTGGCGCTCTCCCAGTTCGGTGAGGCCGCGGTCGCGAGCATCCGCGGCCTGTGGGAGCTCGTCATCGGGTTTCCGGAGCTCGTGGCATCACTGTTCGGGGGCAACGATGAGATCCTCGACACGGTCCGCCCGATCAGCCCCATCGGGCTGGTGCAACTCGCAGGCCCTGCAGAGTCCACGCTCCAGCTTCTCGCCCTCGTCAACATCTTCGTTGGAATCCTGAACTTCGTGCCGCTCTATCCGCTCGATGGGGGCCACTTCTCGGTCGCCACCTATGAGAAGGTGACCGGACGGGTGCCGAACGTCCAGAAGCTGGTCCCTGTCGCGGCGGTCGTCTTCATCTTCCTCGTGAGCCTCGGGCTCATGGGTGTCTACCTCGACATCGTCAAGCCGCTCTGAACCGACCGCGACGCGCGCCGTCATGGTGTGTGCGAAGTACCCTTCCGGTATGAATGAACGACGCCAGACACGCCAGCTCATGGTCGGGAAGGTCCCGGTCGGGGGTGGAGCGCGGATCTCCGTCCAGTCGATGACGACGACCAAGACCCACGACGTCGATGGCACGCTCGCCCAGATCTATGCCCTGGCGGGTTCGGGCGCCGACATCGTACGGGTGACCTGCAACACCGTCGAGGCCGCCCAGGGCCTCGCCGAGATGATGCCACGTGTGCCCGTCCCGATCATCGCCGACATCCACTACCAGTACAGGCTCGCGCTCGCCGCGATCGAGGCGGGTGTGTCGGGCCTTCGGCTGAATCCCGGGAACATCCGCAAGGAATCCCACATCAAGACGGTCGCGAGCGCTGCAAAGGACGCCGGAATCCCCATTCGGATCGGTGTCAACGCCGGGTCCCTCGACAAGGACCTGCTCGACAAGCACGGCGGGCCGGTGCCTGCAGCCCTCGTGGAGTCCGCCATGATGGAGGTTCGCTACTTCGACGACGTCGACTTCCACGATGTGAAGATCTCGGTGAAGCACTCCAACGTGCCCCTCATGGTCGAGAGCTACCGTCTGCTTGCAGACACCACGGACTATCCGCTCCACCTCGGCGTCACCGAGGCGGGACCGCTGCCCGGGGGCCTCATCAAGTCCGTGGCAGGAATCGACACCCTCCTCAACGAGGGAATCGGCGACACGATCAGGTTCTCCCTCACGGCTGATCCCGTCGAGGAGGCCAAGGCGGGCAAGCAGCTACTCGAGTATCTCGGGCTGCGCGAACGGACCGGTCTCGATCTCA
>JAWOGV010000171.1:0-2917 GCA_046496605.1 Acidimicrobiia bacterium
GAGCTGCGCGCCGTCGGTTCCCCGGCACGACCATCGCACACGATCGGAGAGGTCATCAACCTCCTTCGACCCGAATTCCCGGATGTCACCGTCTCCAAGATCCGTTTTCTCGAGACACAGGGCCTTGTCCGTCCCGACCGCTCCGCGTCGGGGTACCGGATGTTCTCCGAGGACGACATCCATCGAATCCAGTACGTCCTGTCGGAACAACGCGACCATTATCTGCCACTGAAGGTCATCAAGTCGAAGCTGACCGCGTGGGAACACGGGGAGGAGAGCCCGATCGTTCCGGAAGGTGGTCCGCCTCCCGAGGCCTATTTCTCCTCGAGCGGCGTGTCGCTGACGACATCTGAGGTCAGCAGGTCCTCGGGCCTCGGGCGCGACCAGCTCGCCGCCGTGATCGGCGAAGGCATCCTCACGCCGCGTGAGCTCCCTGACGGGTCGTTGAGCTTCACAGACGCGGACCTCCAGATCGCCAGGGCAGTGCACAGGCTGTTGAATCGCGGTCTCGAGCCCCGACACCTTCGAACATTGAGGCTCGGTGCAGATCGCCAGGTCGAACTCCTCGGGCAACTCGTCGCCCCACTCCTCAGGCACCGCAACCCCGACAACCAGCGCAAGTCAGCAGAGATCCTCTCGGACACAGCCCAGGCCTCGGCAGAAGTCCACGAAACGATGGTGCGCAGTAGGCTTCGCAAGCTACTGGAGCACTGATGATTTCAGCCTCACTCGCGTCCATCACATTGGTCGCCTCCATGGTGGTGAATCCGACACCCTCGGCAACACCCCTCGCGAGCGACGTCCCTCCACCGCCGAGCGTCAGCGCCGAACGGTGGATCGTCTACGACGCGCTCGACGAGGTGGTTCTGGCCTCATGGAACGCCAACGTCCGGGCCCCGATGGCATCCGTCACGAAGGTCATGACAGCGATCGTCGTCCTCGAGAATGCCGACCTGTCCGAGGTGGTGACGATTCCCGACTTCGTCTCCGGCATCCGCGGTTCGACGGCAGCGCTCACCCCCGGAGAGCAGTGGACCGTCGGGGATCTCCTCATCGCGTTGATGATCCGCTCCGGTAACGACGCGGCCTTCGCCATCGCCCACCACGTCGGCGGTCAATCCACCGCTGCGTTCGTCGACATGATGAACGCCAAGGCCGTCGAGCTCGGCATGGCCGACACGCGGTTTGCGAACCCGGCTGGTCTCGATGCGGAGGATCACTTCTCCACGGCGACCGACCTCCTGACATTGATCATCGCGTCACGTGAGTATCCCGACATCGTTCGCCTCGGACGCATCAAGTCCGTCACCATGCCGTCGGACTCGAATGGAACCGCCAGGTCGTACACCAACACGAACAGGCTCGTCGGGTCCTTTCCCGGTGCGATCGGCCTCAAGACCGGCGACACGCCGTCGGCCGACAAGGTCCTGTTGGGTGTGACCGAGCGCTCCGGACGTGCGATCTACTCGGTGGTCATGCACGCCGACGATCACTTCGCCGATACGCGGGAGCTCGTCGAGTGGGCGTACGAGACGAACACGATCGCCGACCGGTGGCTCCGACCTCTGTACAGCGAGGAGGGTGGGGGAGGGGCGCCCACACCGGACCTGGACCTCACCGACAGCCATGAGCGACGGTTGCGGGCGATGACGCGGCTCGCAGATGGCCGATGGAACACATCGTCCCTGGAGGATCTCCCCAAGGCGGAGATGATCGCCCGCTGGATCCGAGACGCGATCCCGGGCATCGCAGGCGGTTGACAGTGAAGCCGGGATTCACCCAGGCCATCGATGCGGAGACCATCCAGAGGCGCATCGCCGAGATGGGTGAGGAGATCACGAACGACTACGAAGGCGACGACGTCGTGGTCATTGGCATCCTCAAGGGCTCGCTGATCTTCATGAAGGACCTCATGGACGAGCTCCCCCTCACCTACACGCCCGAGTTCCTCTCCCTCACACGCTTCGGCCACGACGGGAGGGTGTCGATCGCGATGGACGTCTCTGTTCCCCTCGAGGACAGGCACGTCCTTCTCGCCATGCACATGGTCGACACCGGGCTCACCCTCTCGACCATCCGCAAGATGATCCAGGCTCGTGGCGTCGCAAGCGTCCGAACCGTGGCGCTTCTCGACAAGGTGCCGCGCCGGATCGTGGATGTCGACATCGAGTACCGGGGATTCGAAGTGGGGGACGAGTACCTCCTCGGCTACGGACTCGACCACAGGGGCAGATACCGCAACCTCGACTCCGTGTGGGCCGTTCTCGACATGGTCGACTTCACCGAGAATCCCCACTCGCTCGAACCGATCGTGTTCGGCCGGGGATCCTCGGCCAAGAGCCGGTGATAGGGTGAGGACATGACCGACAGGATTCCGCTCGACCTCATCGGCATACGCGTCGAACTCCCGACGAACACCCCGATACTCCTGCTCAAGGAGCGGGACGGTCAGCGCTACCTGCCGATATGGATCAACACGCCCGAGGCGACCTCGATCGCACTCGCGCGCGACGGAATGCAGCCCGAACGTCCTCTGACGCACGACCTCCTCGCCACGGTCGTCTCACGGCTGGGAGCGACGGTGAAAGATGTCGTCGTGACAGAGCTTCGCGGCGGGACGTTCTACGCCGATCTCACTCTCACCGTCGGCGGGGAGGATCGAGTGATCTCGTCGCGGCCGTCGGACGCCGTCGCCCTCGCGGTACGGGTCGATGCACCGCTCTTCGCCGAACGATCCGTTCTCGACGAGGCCGGGGTCCAGATCTCCGATGAATCCGCAGAGGACGAGATCGAGCGGTTCCGGGAGTTCCTCGACGACATCGATCCGGAGGACTTCGCCGGCGGCAGGGATCAGTGATCACCGCGGGGCGATCACCCCGGCGGCGGTGACAGCCCTGTTCTCTCGTCGAACCAGCGC
>JAWOGV010000218.1:0-2653 GCA_046496605.1 Acidimicrobiia bacterium
TCACCGATCATCTCGGGTACGTAGTCGCCCCACTCGAAGGTGCCCGTGGTGAAGGCGACGATCTGGTCGATGTCGTCGTGTGTTGCGATTCGGATGCGCATCTCCGGATCGTAGGTCGCCCCCGGCCGCCGCGGGACTCTCGTGAGAGGTCGGATCCGGAGATGAACCGTCGTATCGAAGGGCGGTGGGAGTGCCCTTGCACGAGAACTCGCCGTCGCCTGAGAGCGGCCCTGGGCTACCGGTGGCTGATGGTGGTGACGCCGGGAAGATCGGCGAATGCATGCTCGTCGGCGGTCACGACGACCCGGTCGCCCGCTCGGGCAGTCGCAGCGATCAGCAGGTCATGAGCACCGCGTGGTCGGCCCTGGCGGCGAACGGCGACGAGGAGATCGGCGTGTTCGACCGCCACGTTGCGGTCGTAGGCGATGATCGGGAGCGATTCGATGATCTCGTCGACGTAGGCCTGGCGTGCGTGCTTCAGTCTGGCCGGGGCGAGCCTGACCCCCACGAGCAGCTCGGCGATCGTGACCGCGGCGATTGCCACGTCATCGTCGTCGTTGATGGCGTCATCGAGGTCGAAGCCTCCACGCTCAGCATCGATCAAGAACGTCGTGTCGAGCAGGAGCAGACTCATCCGCGGATCTCAGTCTCGAGTAGGCCGCGGAAATCTCTCAGATCCTCGGGCCAGGCTGCATCAGGTCGGTGCTGGCGCAGCAGCGATTTGACATCCGCGCCGCGTCCAGCGGCCACCGGCTCGAGGTGAGCAACCGCCTTGCCGCGACGAACGATGGTGTAGTGCTCGCCGCGATGTTCGACGCCGTCGAGCAGATCGGCGAAGCGACGGGCAGCATCGGTCGCTGTGATATCTGGCATGCAATCAGATTATCTGATTCATGCTCCCGAGGGAAGGCCTCTGCCTCGCCGATGACTAGGTACCGAACACGAACACCCACCTCGAGGAGTGCGTGAGGTCGGCGCCTCGAGGTGGCTTCGGCTGGTACAAGTCCATTGGTCGCTCGAGGGATCTTCGGCTACCTGCTTCGAGCCGGGAATCTAGATAGGCTCGAGCTGAAGAGTACGAGGGGGAAGATGTCAGTCATTGGCTCGGTTGCTGCGATTTACCGTTACCCGGTGAAGTCGATGTCGGGGGAGAAGCTCGAGGAAGCAGAGATCGGTCCTGGCGGTTTGATCGGCGATCGGCAATGGGCTCTGCGGGACACCGAGACTGGGAAGCTGGCAAGCGCCAAACGACCGCGGAGATGGGGCGCGATCCTCGAGTGTCGTGCCTGGTATGACGAGGATGGGCGAGCTCATGTCGAGTTGCCCTCTGGTTCTCAGTTCCAGATGGAGGATCCGGCTGCTGCCAAGGCCTTCAGCGATCTCTTCGAGCGTGAGGTGACCGTTGAGCGCTTTCGCGAGCCGAGGCAGGGTTCCTACGAGTCGGATTGGCCGACGATCGAAGGCATGCTGCTTTCCGGCGAAGAGGGTGTGGAGTTCCCGACCAACGTTGCGGGAGATCACACCGAAGGTTTCGTTGACGTGTTTCCGATTCATGTCACTACAACGTCGGGAATGGCGGCGCTCAGGGAGGCGGACACTTCTCTGGTGGTGGACGACCGTCGGTTCCGACCCACCATCGTGATCCAAACAGGTGACAGACGAGGGTTCATCGAGAACGAATGGTCGGGTCGAGACATAAGTGTTGGCGAGGCTGTTCTATCAGTTGCCCGCCCCACCTTCCGTTGCATGATGGCAGCGGCAGCCCAGGGCGACCTCCCACATCAGAACGAAGTGCTGAAGACGCTGGCTCGGATCAACGGGGACCATGTCGAACTGAAGCTCGCGGACGCGTCCGGTCGTGGGGCGCACTTCGGGGTCTGGGCGAACGTCTCTGAGCCAGGACCAATTCACGTCGGCGATGTGACCCGCTTCCAGGGTTAGCCGTTTCTCGACCGGCAAGCCTGGCGGTCCCGTAACCCCCGCCGCCTGTTTCTAGGGAGGGACGCGTTCCTCACCACGCGGCGAGTGCCCGTGCCTCTGCGATGATGCCCTCCAGGTTCGGCATCACCTGACTCTCGAGGGATGCCGCGAACGGAAAGGCGGGGACCTCGGGCGCCGTGTAGCGGCGGATCGGTGCGTCGAGCCACTCGAAGGACTTCTCGGCGATCTGGGCGGCGACCTCGGCTCCGTACCCGACGAAGCCGTTGTCCTCGTGGACGATGAGGGCCTTCGAGGTTCTTTGGATAGCGGCCTCGATCGAGGGCCAGTCGAGGGGACGCAAGGAACGCAGATCCAGGACGGTCACATCGATCCCGTCCTGTGCAAGTGCGTCTGCGGCCTCGACGGCGAAGTGGGCCATCGTGCCGTAGGCGATGATCGTGAGGTCGCCTCCGTCCCTTCGGAGCGCGGCCTGTCCGATGGGAACACGGTGGTCGCCGGCAGGGATCACGCCGGTCGCGAGCCGGTACAGCTTCTTCGGTTCGAGGATCATCACGGGATCGGGATCCTCGAACGCGGATCGGAGCAGGCCGGCGGCATCCGCGGGCGTCGAGGGCACGACGACCTTGAGTCCCGGTACGTGGGCGTAGAACGCCTCGATGGATTGGCTGTGGTACATGGCGCCGTGGATGCCGCCCCCGTAGGGAACCCTCAC
>JAWOGV010000222.1:0-3982 GCA_046496605.1 Acidimicrobiia bacterium
TGATGTGGAGGTCGCTGCTCTCCAACCTCTCGGTTCCCCAGCGCAACGCCGTCGTGCTTCGCCACGTGCTCGACCTGCCCATCACCGAGATCGTCGAGATCACGGGAAGGCCGGCTGGGACGGTCAAGGCCGACATCTCACGGGGCCTCGCCAGACTCCGAGGTCTCATGAACGAGGAGGGACACCGATGACACTCGAGGAACGACTCAGGGAGCTCGCTTCGGAACCACCCCCACCCGGACTGGAGTCCTCGACGCTCGTCTCGGTGGGCGCAGCGGATCTCGTCGCCCGGTTCGACAGCCCGTACGGCGATGTGTGGATCGCGTGGAGCACGCGGGGTTTCACCGGCCTGACCCCGGGGTTCGCGGCCCCCACCCTCGAGGTGTTCCTCGCAGGGCACAGGAGGCCCGCATACGGTTCCGATCGGCTTCCCAGGGAGCTCGAGGAGGTGGCACAACGCGCTCTCACCACGGGGGACACCGTCGGGCTGCCGATCGACCTGTCCGGCATGGGCTCGTTCGCCAGGGCGGTGCTCGGGGCCTGTAGCTCCATCCCACCGGGATCGGTGAGGCCGTACGGCTGGATCGCCGAGGCGATCGACAAGCCGGGGGCGGTGCGCGCCGTCGGGACGGCTCTTGCGAGGAACCCGATCCCCCTCCTCATCCCGTGCCATCGGGTCGTGCGCAGCGACGGCACCGTGGGTGAGTACGCCTTCGGGGCGGACATGAAGCATGACCTCCTCGTTCGGGAGGGTGCGCTCCTCACATGACCGCCCAACGACGCGGGAGGAGGGCGACCAGCGTCGTGGCCCGTCTCTGATAGCGTCTGGGGAATGGATCTGATCTCGACCATCCGGGAAGCCGTCATCGGCACGCATCACGCGGTCCCCGGGCCATTCGGGACCCGCAGGGTCACGTATGCGGACTACACGGCGTCCGGGCGGTCACTGTCGTTCATCGAGGACCACATCCGGGACGTCGTCCTCCCGCTCTATGCGAACACCCACACCGAATCGTCGGGAACCGGGCTCCAGACATCCCGGTTCCGCGAGGAGGCGAGGGAGATCATCAGGCGAGCTGTGAACGCGACGGACGAACATGCCGTCCTGTTCGTCGGATCCGGATGCACGGGGGCGATCGACCGCCTCATCCGCGTGCTGGGACTCGTCGTCCCCGACACCCTCGACTCCGAGTACGGGTTGACGGCCCACATCCCGCCAGAGCGGAGGCCCGTCGTGTTCATCGGCCCGTTCGAGCACCACTCGAACGAGCTCCCGTGGCGTGAGTCGATCGCCGACGTCATCAGGATCGGAGAGGATTCCGACGGCCACATCGACCAGGCTCACCTCGCGATCGAGCTCGAACGGCATGCGGACCGCCCGCTGCGCATCGGTTCCTTCTCGGCAGCATCCAACGTGACGGGGATCATCTCCGACACCCACGGGATCGCGGAACTCCTGCACCGCCATGGAGCCCTCTCGCTGTGGGACTTCGCCGCCGCTGCACCGTACGTCGCCATCGACATGGCGCCCGAGGGGCGCCCCGATGCATACAAGGACGCCATCTTCATCTCGCCACACAAGCTCATCGGTGGTCCCGGAACACCGGGCGTCCTCGTCGCCCGCAAGGAACTGTTCCGCAATGCGGTGCCGAGCATCCCGGGCGGGGGAACCGTGGCATATGTGCAACCCGACTCCCACGCCTACCTCAGCGACATCGAGCATCGGGAGGAGGGGGGTACGCCTGCCATCGTCGAGTCCATCCGAGCCGGCCTGGTGTTCCAGTTGAAGGAGGCCGTGGGCGTCGAGACGATCCGCGACCTCGAGGAGTCCTTCATCACGCGCGCGATCGCATCGTGGTCAGCGAACCCCGACATCGAGATCCTCGGGAACAGGCACGCCGACCGGTTGTCGATCGTCTCGTTCGTGGTGAAGCACTCGGGCAGGTACCTCCACCACAACTTCGTCGTCGCACTCCTGAACGACCTCTTCGGCATCCAATCCCGGGGCGGGTGCTCATGTGCGGGCCCGTACGGCCATGCACTGCTCGGCATCGACCACGAGCACTCCGAGGGGATGGTGCACGAGGTGATCCTCGGATGCGAGGGGATCAAACCCGGTTGGATCAGGGTCAACTTCAACTACTTCATCTCCGAAACCGTGTTCGAGTTCATCGTCGAGGCGGTCCACCTCATTGCCACGCACGGATGGAAGCTGCTCCCCTGGTACCAACTGGACCTCGCAACAGCGACATGGCACCACATCGACGGACGCGTCACGCCGCCTTTCTCCCTGTCGGACATCGACTACGCAGACGGATCGATGCGCTACTCGACACCGACGGACCGAGCCGACGACGGGGACCTCGCCGGCTACCTCGACGAGGCTCGGTCCCTCCTCGAGTCGATCGATCCCGCGTCAGCCCCTCCACAGGAGCCGCTCGTGGTGACTTCGTCGTTCGAGGACCTCCGCTGGTTCCTCCTGCCCCACGAGGTGCGCGCCGATGACTGAGGGCCCGCCGGGTTGGTTCACGTCGGCGATCGCCACGGTCCCCGAGGAGCGGATCGTGTCCGTCGAGGGAACCGACATCGTGTACCTGTCGTGGGGTACGACGGGACGACCGGGGCTCGTGTTCGTCCACGGAGGAGCTGCGCACGCGCATTGGTGGTCGTTCATCGCCCCCATGTTCTCCACCCAGTGGCACGCAGTCGCCATACATCTCTCCGGACACGGTGACTCCGGCAGGAGGGCCAGATACGCACACGAGCTGTGGGCCAGTGAGGTGATGGCGGTCTGCGACGACGCCGGGTTCCCCGGACCGCCCGTCGTGGTCGGCCACAGCCTTGGTGGGATGGTGACGATCCAGACCGCTGCGACCTATGGCGATCAGCTCGCCGGTGCGGTCATCGTGGACGCGTCGGTTCGGCGGCCGTCCCCCGAAGCAGAGGAGGGTCGCTCGGGAAGGGCGTTCCGCTCCCCCGGCGTCTACCCCACCCGCGACGAGGCGGCGTCGCACTTTCGGCTCATACCACCCCAACCGTGCGAGAACGAGTACATCATCGAGTGGATCGCAGCCCATTCGATCCATGAGACGGACGAGGGCTGGACATGGAAGTTCGATCCCAACCTCTTCCATGGCACGCTCGTCCAACTGCGCGATCAGCTCTCGGCGGTCCGGTGCCGTGTCGCCCTGTTCACCGGCGAGTTGTCCGTCGTCGTACCCCCCGACACCGCCGAGTACATGTACGACCTGATGGGGCGCGTGGCCCCGGTGATCCAGATCCCCGAGGCGCGCCACCACCTCACCCTGGACCAACCGCTGGCGTTCGTCGCAGCGCTCCGCACACTCCTCGCTGACTGGGATCACTCCGTAGGCTTCGATCGGAGATGATGCAGGCCGTAGACTGATACGGCCATGGTGAAGAATCCCACCAAACAGCTCACACTCGACCAGGCATACCAGGCCGCGTACCTATGGCTCGACTACGTCGGTGATCCACCGATCGAGATCTCCGAGCCGGCACACGGTTCCGTCGAGCTGATCACGGAACGTGCCTTCGTGCGGGTGCGGTCGAGCGAGGCGCCCGTCGAACAATCGAGTGTGCTCGCCCTCCTGAGGGCGGCGGAGTCCGGGAAGAAGCTCGTCATCTTCTCGCCTTCGGGATTCTCCGCAGGCGCCCTGTCGATCGCAGAGACACAGGGCATCGCATTGTTCACGCTCGACCCGTCCGGCACCGCGGTCGCGGAGACGACCCATGCGCGTGCCATGCAGCCCGCCACGTTGCCCGATCCCCCGTTCGCTCCACCGCCGAAATCGTCGAAGGGCGACTTCTGGAACGACCTCACGTCGCGAACGCCCCAGCCCGAGCCGGAGGAGGCAGCTGCGATACCCGGCATCGACGCGGCGACGACGGACTGGGCGGACTGCCCGAACTGTGGTGCAACCCACTACCGCAACGCCAAGTTCTGCCGCGAGTGCGGGAC
>JAWOGV010000230.1:0-11100 GCA_046496605.1 Acidimicrobiia bacterium
GGGACGGCTGGGGACCGACCGCCTGCCCGTCGTGATTCCACAGGAACGCTGACGTCGCTCGGCCTCTCCGAGGAGGCCATCTCGGCGCTCGGGGCGGCGGGGAGGATCCGCGTCGCCTAAGGTTGCTCAGTCCGTCTCGACGGGGTGCGTCGATTCCTCGAGCCTCTGCGCGAACCCACCGACCACCACGACGGCGACGAATCCGGCCGCCGCGACGATGAGGGGGATGAGGATGTCACCTGTCGGTGCTCCGAGGTCCGTCGAGTCGACGCCTCCTGGCCACGGCCACAGGACCCGCAGCGAGCCCGCCATCAAACCGATCAGCGCGGCGAGAACGGTGTCGTGGTGCGAGTGCAGGGCCCGGTCGAGCACCTGGGAGAACAGGGCGAGACCGATGATCGCGCCGATCATGAAGACACCGAGCGACAGGAAGTCGCGGCTCGTGACTGCGCCGAGCACGGCTCCGTACATCCCGAGGACCACCAGCAGGAACGATCCCGAGACGCCGGGAAGGATCATCGCGCAGATCGCGATTGAACCCGCCAGGAAGAAGGCCAGCAGCGCAGGCTCGCTGATCTGGGTGACCGCGTCCTCGCTCGTGCCGCCCTGGAGTCCGAGGAGGGCGAACACGACGACGCCCACGATCACGATGATCAGGAGGTGTCGTCGCTCGGGGCGACGAAGGAGCCTCCACGCGATCACCACGGAACCGGCCACCAGGCCCAGGAATGCCGCGGCCATGGACACCGGCTGCTCCACGAGGAGATCCTCGATGAGGTGGGCGAGCAGGACGATCGCCGAGAGGATGCCGACGCCGAGCGGGACGATGAATGACCACTCGACCTTGCCGAACCACGCTCGTGCTCCGCTTCCATCTGCGCGCAGAATCGCACCGAGGGCGGACGATCCCGCCCGGACCGAGGCGATGAGACGCTCGTAGATGCCGAGGACCAGGGCGATCGTCCCGCCGGAGACCCCGGGGACGATGTCCGCAGCGCCCATGGCGAACCCGCGTACGAGCGTGAGGAGGACGGTGAGCATCCGGGCGAGTGTAGGTTCACGAACTCACCACATGGGGGAGCCATGCGCGCAGTCGTCCAGAGGGTCTCGCGGGCCGAGGTCCGTGTCGCGGGCGAGGTCGTGGGTGCCATCGATCGCGGTTTCCTGATGCTCGTCGCCGTTGCCGGTCGGGACAGCGTCGAGGATGTGACCGTGCTCGCCGACAAGGTGCGGAACATGAGGGTCTTCCCCGACTCCGGGGGGAGGATGAACCGGTCGCTCGGTGACGTCGACGGCTCGGTCCTCATCGTTTCGCAGTTCACGCTGGCGGCAGACCTCCGCCGTGGTCGCAGGCCGAGCTTCTCGGATGCCGCCGATCCGGAGGTCGCAATCGGTCTGCTCGACAAGCTCGTCGATCACCTGCGCTCGAGCGGCGTCCGCACCGAGACCGGACGGTTCGGCGCCATGATGGAGGTGGAGCTCGTCAACGATGGGCCGGTCACTTTCGTGGTCGACGTCATCGACGGAGCGATCCTCCCCGGTCAACCCCCGGAGTGACGGAGGTGGGCAGTCCCGGCATCGCAGTGGTGCAGGAAGTCGCACCATCGACATGCGGCTGATGGGGCAGGGTCGAAGGGACCTTCCTGGGCGACCCTGAGGAGTTCCGACATCGTGTGTTCGGCTTCGCCGAGCCAGGCCTCGTCGGCGTGCTCGGTCACCTCGACCGGCGGATTCTCGCCGAAGAACGCAAACGTGACGTCCAATGGCCGCTGCGGATCGATGCCGAGCGCACCGGCTCGCACGGCAACGGCATACGCCTGGAGCTGGACGCGCCTGGAATCTGTTCCCGACGCGGCGCCGGACTTGTAGTCGACGATCTCCCATCCGGAGCTCGTCTCGTAGACGGCATCGACCTTGCCCCGCAGGGTCCGTCCGTCGAACGTGATCGCGAATGGCGTCTCAACGAGTATGGGCGTCGTCTCCTCGAAGCGTGATCCGAGGAACGACTCCCACGGGTCCACGCCGGCTCGTGTTTGTGCATCACCGGACCCATCACCGACCTCGCCGTCGTAGACGGCTTCGGTGACGTCGGTGAGGGGGATGATCCCCAGATTGTGGAGTTCGACCTTCCGGTGGAACTCGGTTCCCCGAACGGCGGACGCCAGCGGCCGCCGTGGCAGCCGGTCGTGGTGTATCCATTGGAACTTGAGTGGACACTGGGCGAGGGCGACGAGGTTCGTGACGGAGGTCATGAACGGTCGCTCCGGTTCGGTCCCCCGCGGTTCGGCCAGGTCCGCGAGGATCATCTCGAGCTGCCCCACCTCCTCGTCGATGCGATCGGCGAGGTCCGCGTGGCGATCCCTGATCCACCCGGGGTCCTCGATCGAGCGCCGCAGACCCGCGGGCCAGCCCTCGTCGAAGAGGGGATCGGGGGCATCGAGTGGCGGATGGTACGGAGCCGATTCCGGTCGTTCGCCGGGGTCATCGGTCCATGGCCCCACGTTCGCTCCCGGCAGGGCTGTGGCGTCGGCGAGCAATTGGCTCGGCTTGCGGGGAGTCTTGTTGTCTCCGTGCCACGCGTGGCCACTGAGGACCAGGCGATGCTTGGCCCTGGTGACGGCAACATACGCGAGGCGCCACTCCTGATGGTCATGGCGAACCTTCAGGAGTCGCTTCCGTGCATCAGGGTCGTCGAGGGCCGCGACGTCGGCGATGGAGTCCGCATCGAGTCGCACGTCGTAGGGGAGCGCGACGGCGGTACTGAGTGGCTCGTAGTAGTTCCGGACACCGGAGGGGAACACGTTGTGTGCGAGGTCGGGGAGGTAGACATCGCTCCACTCGAGGCCCTTCGCCCCGTGTGCGGTGACGAGGAGCACGGCGTCCTCGGTCGGGGGCTCGACGGCATCGAGCTCCTCCGCGCGTCCCGGCTCGGCCAATGCGTCGAGATATCGGAGGAATCCTGCGATATCTGCGGTTCCGCCGATCGGGCGCCACCGACCGGCGAGATCGACGAACCGTGTGATGTTGAGACGCGCCGTCGTTGCTGCGTGGGGAGGGAGCGCGGCGACCTCGTCCCAGTAGTGGAGGGAATCGATGACAGCATCGAGCGACGCCGCGACGGACGAAGCGTGGGAGAGGGTGAACACTGCTCGAAAGAGGGAGCCGAATGCCCTGATCGCGTCCTCGCTGGAGGGCGTGACGGCCTCGGGCACGATGCCCGACAGCACGGCGTCGATCAGGCTCTGACCGCTGTCGCGCCGGACGCTGCGCGACAGGGCTGCGACGTCGGCCATACCGAGGCGGTACCGGCCACCCATCAGGATGCGCAGGAGCGCGACCTCGTCGGAGGGGTCGGCCAGGACGCGCAGCCACGCGACGAGGTCGGCGACCTCGGGTACGTCCAGGAGGTCGCTCATCGACGAGATCGTGAATGGGATCTCGGCCGAGCGGAATGCCTCCGCGATGATGCGGAGGCTCTCGCGACGCCGACACAGGACGGCCATATCGACGAACGGGACGCCGTCGGCGTGGCGCTGCCCCACCTGCTCGGCGATCCAGGCGGCCTCATCGACGTCCGTTCGGAGCCATGCCGCCACCACGTCCCCGTCGGCAGCGTCGGTGCGGGGTCGGAGCGGTGCCGCATCCCCGCTGTGCGGGAGGTGGCCGCGAACGAGGTTCGCGAGATCGATGATGAGGCGGTCGGAGCGTCGGTTGATCGAGAGGGGCAGCGTGGGGGCGGGCAGGCCCGCGGGCGTCGGGAAGTCCTCGGGGAATGCCTCGAAGTTCTCCAGGGATGCTCCGCGCCACTCGTAGATCGTCTGGTCCGTATCGCCGACCGCGGTCACCGACGGGGTCGATGCGAACACGCGGGTCAGCAACCTGCGCTGGGCACGGTCGGTGTCCTGATACTCGTCCAGCAGCACGGTGTCGTAGCGTCCTGCGATGGACTCGGCGACGTCCGCGTGGGCCTCGACGATCATCACGGCCCTCCGAATGAGGTCGCTGTACTCGATGAGCCCGAGTTCGTCCTTGCGTCGGTGGAACTCCGAAGCGGCGGCCAGGAGGGCGGCCCTCGTCACCCAGACTTCATCGGCGTCCCGGGGCATGGTCGCCAGGACGTCCTCGGCATCGATCAGGTTGTCGTTCAGCGCGTCCGCCACCGCGAGCAGGTCCTTGCGCAGGTTCGGGATCTTCGTGAGGTCGAGCGGAGTCTGATCGAGGGAACGAAGCACGCGGGCGCCGAGCTCGAACCGGTGACCCTCGTCCATCAGGACGGCTCCGGGCCGGTGGCCGATCCTTCCCCCGAATTCGTCGAGGATCCCGGATGCGAACGAGTGGTACGTGGCGACCTCGATCTCGCGTCCGTCGTCTCGCTCGGGCACGGCCAACCTGAGCCGATCGCGCAATTCGTCCGCCGCCTTGTTGGTGAATGTGATGCCGAGAGCTCGAGCCGGATCCGCTCCCGCCATGAGGGTCGCCGTCAGCCTCTGGACGATGGTCGTGGTCTTGCCCGTGCCCGCTCCGGCCGATATGCGCAGGGGCTCGCGCGGGTGGTCGATGATCGCACGTTGTTCGTCCGACGGCGTGAAGGGGAGCGATGTGGTCACGGTGCGAATGCCTCCCGTCCCCGATGTACCGCAGGACACACCACGGAGACGGCGCACCGGCCGCAGTCCTTGTTCGGGGTGGCGGGGAGACGCTCGGCGTCGATCCCCTCGGCGATGTCGAGCAGCTGTGCCCGGACGTCGTCGATCCGTGTCATGTCGAAGTCCCTCGTCGCGATCGCGGTCTTCGTCGGTGGCGCCGCGGGATACCAGAACGTCGCACCTGTCACGACGCCATGGTTCGAGAGGGACGTGGCCTCCCGTGCAGCGAGGACGTAGTAGCCGAGCTGGAGGGATCCGGCCGCATCGTCCTTCGTGAGGGCACTCGCCGAGGTCTTGTAGTCGACGATCCTGAGTGCATCCCCGCTCCGCTCGATCCGGTCGGCTCGTCCGACCCACGCCCACCCCTCGAGGTCCATCTCGAGCGTCGTCTCGAGCGCTACGGGTCGTGCGCTCGACGGCCACAGCTCGTACAACGTCGAGAGGGTGTCGAGCGCGCGCTGTTTCCACGCCCTGCCGACGTTGTCGTCGGGAAACCCGGACTCGGGCCAGAGGCGGTCGAGCCACATCACGGCTCGCCCGAGGTTGCTCCGTTCGTCCCCCGCCTCGAGCGCTTCCCCCTCTGCTCCCTCGAGCACGTCGTGTACCAGCTTCCCCAGCAACAGATACGGCGACTCCTGATCGATGGTCATGAGGAACCTCTCGATGGCGTACTTGCGCGGGCACGTCGCGTAGCTGGTCGCCTGGGTCGGTGAGAGGCGGATCGGCTTCGCGACGATGCCCACGTCGGGACCTCGGAGACGGGTGCCGTAACGGTCGAGGGGATCGGCGATCCCGGCTCCGCGTCCCGCGAGGAACGTGATGCCGGCGAGCCGTCGGACCGGATCGGCGAGGGGGTCGGCGACCTCCCGGCGAAGGTGGGCGAGAAGAGCCCGTGGCGTCAACGGCCCTGTCTGGCCGGCAGGGTCGGTGATGGGTGCCACGAGTCGCATGAACCGGCTTGGCGCCGTCCCACCGCCGCGATCCGTCGGCACGGTCGCGCTCCACACGACGCGGGACGTCGATCGGGTCATCGCGGTGTAGGCGAGACGTCGCTCCTCGTCGAGACGGAACGTCACGTACTCGCCGGTGGCCGTCGGGAGGCGCGGATTGAGGTGGCGAACGCCGAGCATCGAATCCCGATGGCGCAGATCGGGAAGCGAGCCCTCGACCGCGTCCGCTATGTACACGACGTCGAACTCCGTCCCCTTCGATCGGTGGAGGGTCGCGATGGCAACGCCCCCGTCGTGCACGTCGAAGAGGGTGTCGACCTCGAAATCGACGTCGTCGGCCAGTTCGAGCTGATCGGCGAGGGTGGACGTCGCATCCCGTTCGACAGCTCGCACCATTGCCTGGGCATATGACGACCACGCCCTGCGGTCGCGCATGGATTCGGGATCGATGGCGACCCTCGCCATCACGGGGAGCGTGGACCACACCCGCCACAGGCCGGTCGGTGCGTCGGTTTCATGGCACCATGCGGTGTCTTCGATCAATGCGGCGAGCGGATGGTGCTCGTGGCTCGTTCGGGCCCTGATCCATCCCGGCCACTCGCTCGGGGCTTCGGGGAGGGTGGTGAGCGCACCGTGCCCGAGACCGACGAATGGACCGAGGAGGACCCTGCGCATCGCCGCCTCGGCGACGTCGCCTCCCGAGGTCGCCCGCACGAGATCGTGCAGGAACCGGATGATCGGCTCATCGAGGAGTCGATCATCGGCGTGGGAGTGGCCGATCGATCGACGATCGAGCGCACGTGCCAGGTCGTCGACGAATGGCCCATGGGCGCGCACGAACACCGCGATCCGCTCGAGGGGTATGCGATCGACGAGGTGGATGCGCTCGATGTCGGATGCGATCCACTCGGCTTCATCGCCGACGGTGCCGAACGTATGGCACGCCACCGTCCCACCGTTGCGGGTGCTGGCGACTCTTCCCGCTCCACCGGGGAGTTCACGTGCCGTCACGGACACGGCAGCGCCGAGGATCTCGGAGGGCACCCGGAACGAGGTGTCGAGGATGAGGCGTTCGACCGGGCGACCCAGCACGCGTCGGACGTCGTCGGGGAACGAGAACACGTTCTCCACGTTCGCGCCGCGGAACGAATAGATCGACTGATACGGGTCGGCGCCGACCACGAACTCCTCAGCGTTCCTCGCACACGCCATGAGGAGTGCCGCCTGGATCGGGGCCGTGTCCTGGTACTCATCGGCGACCACGACGTCGAAAGAGCCGACCGCGTCGGGGTCGATCGTCGCGAGCCTCAACGCCTCGGTGAGGAGGAACCCGTAGTCGATGCGCCCTGATGTGCGCAGCGCATGCTCATAGCGCTCGAGGAATCCCGGGAGCGGACGCCAATCGGCGCGCCCCGATCGGGCGATCGCATCGGGATCGACCATCTGCTCTCTCGCCCTGAGGATGAAGTCCGTGACCTCGGCGGCCATCGCCTCGGACGCCAGGAGCGATCGGAAGGCGACGGGCCACACCATGGGATCCTCGTCGGCGATGAGCCCCCTCACGAGACGTTCCTGCTCTGTCCCCGTCAGCAGTCGGGGCGGGCCATCCCAGCCCAGCAGGGGCGCGTTCGCCTCGACGAGGCGCATCGCCAGGGAGTGGGACGTCGCCATGGTGACGCGGTGGGCAGCCGTGCCGAGCGTCGCGACGAGTCGACTCCGGAAGTCGTCGACGCCGCGGCGCGAGAACCCCAGGACCAGGATCCGCTCCGGCGACACATCGTCGTCGCGTGCCGCCCTGACGACCGTCCTGACGAGGAACTCCGTCTTGCCGGTACCGGGTCCGCCGACGATGATTCGAGGGTTGCCAGACGGCAGGAGGGCCTGATCCCAGGCTTCCGGGCCGATCCGAATCTCAGTCGGGGCGGTGGGAGGGGCGGAGGTGGTGGCACCGTCCAGGTCCTCGAGATCGAAGAGGGTGTCAGCCACCCGTCGAACCGGGAATCCGGGAAACCGGAATGGGCGACTCTGTGGTCGGATCGGCATCCGCGGAATCAGGAGCAACAGGCTGATTCCAGGCCGGACACAACGTGTCCTTGAAATCACACCAATCACACAACGCCGAGACCCGCGCCGGCCAGACGCCGCTGTCGATCGCCTTCTGGATCGCAGCCCAGAGGGCATGAAGTTGGCGCTCCATGGCGTCGAGCTGGGCATCGTTGATGTCCATGGTGTACTCGGTGGGCCCATTGAGGTACAGCAATCGGACGCGGTCCGGGGTGAAGCCCCGGGTGGCGCGAATCAGCAGTGCGTAGATCTTGAGGGCGAAGAAGGCCTTGTGGGCGTATTGCTCCGGCGGTGCCTTGCCCGTCTTGTAGTCCGTGATGACGAGGAGCTCACGGGTGCTCCCGTCAGGGGTCGGCTCGGTGATGCGCTCCATGCGGTCGAGGATGCCCCGGATGGTGATGGATCCCATATCGACCGTGAGGTCCATCTCGAGATCCTCGGGCTCGAACGACGTCGGATCCTCGATTCCGAAGTAGGCGGCGAGCAGTCCGAGGCTCTCGATTCCCCAGGCACGCTCCTCGTCGAGCGTTGCGAAGAGATCGGGGTACTCGTCGTGTCTGATTTCGGCCCACGCCTCACGGAAGAGGTCATACAGGCGCTCGGGTGTTCGGAGGGGTGCGGGCTCGGTGAACAGACGCTCGAGTGCGAGGTGTGCCGTGGTTCCTCGTGCCTGATGGGGAGTCGGCACCGTCGGGATCTTGTCGATGGATTTGAACTTGTAGAGCTGCGGACACGTCTTGAAGTCACTTGCCCTCGATGGTGAGAGTGACGTCAACCGGGGTTGATCGAGCGGGGTCTCGGTGGTGTCGAGGGTCATGGGGCGACTGTACCCGGCCCCTGTGACACAAAACGACCTGACCGAGGATCGCTCGACGGATGCGGAGCGATCACGCGCATCGACCGCGAAATCGCGTCGAAGGACGCGAAAACGAACCACGCGTTGGGCTTGCCGAACCCCGTTCGGCCACCTACCTTTCCGGTCGCTCGAAGGGTGCAAACCCGGAGAGTTCGGCGGACCAGCGACCTTCGGGTCGGTGGTCACCGGGAAACCGGGCCGATCGACACGGGGAGACCCGGGTCGCGGTTCCGCTTCGGCGGGACCACCTCCATCTGGCGGGGGAGCCCAGCCTCAACCAGGTGGGTGGGTAGGACCGAGAGGTCTTGCCCTCCCGAACGGGTCATTGGCCCCTCGGGAAACAGCGTTCATCGGTTCACGCCCATGGGTGCGGCTCGAAACGAGCCGGAGGACCTCGGTCCGACGGAGACGACGGGCCACCCCGGGCGGAGTCGGGAAACCGGCGAGTCCCGGATCGGAGTGGACATCGTCCACTTCGGCGGAACCCCGAGAGGGCGAGACTTCGGTCGAGCTTCCTCGGGGTTCTTCGCGTTCGGGTCGACGGTGCGTGCGGGACTCAGCTGAATGGCGAGCAGCCCGGCGCCCTCTCGAGGTACTGGACCGCCTCGTCGGGGTCGGTGGTCGGGAACCGTCCGGTGAGGTGTTCCGCCTCATCCCCGTCGATCGTGAAGGTGGAGACGTCGATGAGAGCGTCGTCCAGGACCACGATCCTGCCCCGATACGCGCGCTCCACGTCGGCACGGGGACTACCGAGGCCGATGCCCTCATCCGTCACGAGCCCGAGCCGACGGATGTCCTCGGCACTCGCCGTCACCGGGTCGAAGCCGTACGACCACGTGAGGAACGGGGAGTCGGGATCTTCCCCGGAGAAGAAGAGCACGAGGTTGCCCCATGACACGAGCCGCACGGATGCAACACCGCAGTCCGGGACGATGACGCTGCTGTCGGACTCTGTGGAGTCCGCGTCCGACCCCCCGATCTCGCTCGATATGCCCTCGATGACGCGTTCGGCGGGCATTCCCACGTCGTACGAACCGATGCCCGACGCCCTGAGCACGAGGCCGGGCGGGGAAGGCGGTGCTGGCGAGTTACTTGGCTCATCGCCCGGCGAACACGCACCGATGAACACGGTGCACACGAGGAGGAACGCAATGCCGGTTGTTCGTTGACCCATCGTCGGAGGGTATACGCCCCACCCGAGCGGATTCGCGAAAACCCGATGTGGAACGCGAAAACGAAGGAGCGTTTTCGCTTGCAACAGCCGCGCGAGGAGGGCCATTATGTGAGAACTGCGGAAGGGGAAACCCGGAAGCGGAGCGCCGAGGGGCAACCCGAGGCGGGCCAGCGAGAGCTGGCACTCCGGTGAGAGCCGGAGGGCCCGGAGACGGGCCATCTCCTGACGGAGACACCTTCGGGTGGAAGGGGTGAGAGCCCCGCCGAGCGGCTTCGGCTGGTCGGATCTGACGGAGAACGTTGAGAGCTTCGGCTCTTGGCACTCGCTCCGGTGACGGAGCGGCGTGGCTGCTGGTCGCAAGGTCGGCAGCCCGACGGGAACCCCAAGGGGGCTTCGGCTTCCTTGGGGTTTCTCGCGTTTGCGACCACATGCGTTCGGGACCACGTGGAACGACGCGCCGGGACATCTGGAGCCGGGTCCTGCTCGCGTCACCGGCCGGCGGGGAAGGGGGAGGAAAAACGATGCTTTCAGGGAATCGGATCGATCCGGAAATGGTATCGTGGTGCCATGCCATGGCCTGAAGACGTACTCACCGACGACGAGGTGATCATCACCGCGTTCCGTCCGCACTGGAAGCTCCTCCTCATCCCGATCCTGTGGTTCGTCGGCCTCTCGATCGCCATGATCCTGGTCGCGGTGAACCTCGATGTCCTCCAGTGGATCCTGATCGCCGCCCTTGCGGTGTTCGCCGTGATCTTCGTCGTCAAACCTCTCGTGAACTGGTACACGACGCGATACGTCCTCACGTCCGAGAGGCTCATCACCCGTACCGGGCTGATCGCGAAGGCGGGTGTCGAGATTCCCCTCGATCGCATCACCAACGTGAACTTCTCCCAGTCGATCATCGAGCGCCTCCTCGGTGCTGGTGACCTCCTCATCGAGTCTGCAGGATCGACGGGTCAGAGCCGGTTCAAGGACATTCCCCACCCTGACGCCTTCCAGACCGTGTTGTACAAGGCGCGGGAAGGCAAGCACGATGGTCCCCGACGTGCCGAGCCCGCCCCTGCACCTTCCCCCGAACGCGATCATGCCGAGCAGATCCGCAAGCTCGCGGTGCTCCGGGATGAGGGCCTCATCTCCGCCGAGGAGTACGAGGCGAAACGGACGGAACTGCTCGACGACATGTGATCCTGCGTCGGGCGACGGGGCTCCCTCGTGCGACGCGCATCGGCGGGCCGCTCAGCCCGTCCCTCCGTCGTCGTCGACCGCATCCCTGTCGAACGTCGCCACCACCTCGACGTGGTATGTCGTGTGATCCTGCGTCCCTGGCGAGCGACGCAGGATCACACGAGACGTACACGACGCGCCGCGGCATGGCTGACGTGACAGCGTCGATCCCGCGCTCGCCGA
>JAWOGV010000132.1:0-5057 GCA_046496605.1 Acidimicrobiia bacterium
CATGCGCCCCAGTTTGGAAGGAACAGGTGCCCGGGATGATTGAAACCACCCGCCTGGTCCGCCTGCCCCGGTTCCTGTTTCGGTTCGGGAACAGGACATTCTACGAATCTGCTGTAATGGCAGCGGATACAGGATTGTTTGACATCTTCACCTTACCGGTTTTACAGGGGGATGCAAAAACCGCTTTGCGGGATCCGCACGGGATTATTCTCACCGAAAAACTGGCAAACAAATATTTTGGGAATGAGAATCCCATCGGAAAGACCATCGAACTGGAAAATAGGACGCAATTCACGGTAGGAGCTGTCATGAAGGATCTGCCTAAAAACTCACGCTTTGGATTTGAAGCTATACTTCCCTATGCCTACATGAGAGAGATCGGTGTGGCAGATGACTCATGGGGCAGCAACAGCATCTATACATTCGCACTGGTTGCCAAAGGAGCTGACCTGGAGGAGGTCAACAAAAAGATGACAGCCATTGTCAGAGAGCACAATCCGGAGGGTAATGCCCAGTTTTTTCTGTTTCCGCTTCTGGATATTCGTCTCCATTCCAGTTATGGTTTCCTTTGACCAATCCCGGTGGAGCTTGAAGACCTCCGTGATCTGGACACCTGCCCTCTGGACGGGGTTCAGTGCCGAGCCCGGCTGTTGGAAGATCATCGACATGTGCTCGCCCCGGATCTCCCGAAGCTCCCGCTCTGACATCTCGCGGATGTCGCGACCGTTGAACAGGATCTTTCCTGCGACCACCGCCCCCGGCTTCGGAACGAGGCCCATGATCGAGAACGACATGACCGACTTCCCGCAGCCCGACTCGCCGACGATGCCGAGCACCTCGCCGCGATCGACGTGGATGCTCACCTCGTCGACCGCCTTGACGACCCCTTCCCTGGTGTCGAAGTGCGTCTTGAGGCCGGTGATCTCGAGGAGCCGTTCCCCCCAGGCACGTTGGGGCTCGGATGGAACGATCGTGACCTGGGGTTCGTACTCGGTCATTTGTTCAGGGAGGGGTCGAGGGCGTCGCGGAGGCCGTCACCCATGAGGTTGAAGCCGAGCACCGTGATCATGATCGCGAACCCGGGGAAGAAGACAAGATGGGGTGACGTGAAGACGTTGTTGCGCTCCGTCGCGAGCATCGTTCCCCATTCGGCCGTCGGCGGCTGGGCACCGAGGCCGAGGAACGACAGCCCTGCGGCTTCGAGGATCGCGGTCGCGACGCCGAGCGTCGCCAGTACCACGAGGGGAGTCAGCGCGTTCGGTACGACGCGGCGGATGAGGATGCCGAACGCGGACTGGCCGAGGGCCCTCGATGCGGAGATGAAGTCACTTTCCTTGATCGAGAGCACCTGGGACCGCATCACGCGCGCATACGCGGGAATCGAAACGATCGCGATCGCGATGAGGGCGTTCTGAAGGCCGGGACCGAGGACGGCGACGATCGCGATGGCGAGCAACAGCGACGGGAACCCGAGGATCACGTCCATGAATCGCATCACGATGTTGTCGAACCACCCACCCACGTATCCGGCGATCGCACCAAGGGTGCTGCCGACGATGAGTGCGATCGTGACCGTGAAGAAGCCGAGGGTGAGGCTGACGCGGGCCCCGAAGACCACCCGGGAGAACACGTCACGCACGTTTCCGTCGGTTCCCATGATGTGCTGAGGCGTTTCCGGGTCACATCCGAGGATGTGGACGCATGGTTTCTCCCGCGGTCCGACATCCTCCTTGCCGATGAGCACCTCGTTCGGCCCATACGGTGCGATCACAGGGGCGAAGATCGCGATGATGATGAGTGTGATCACGATGCCAAGGCCGATCATTCCCGACCTGCGCCCGCGGAACCGTGTGATGGTCAGCCGCCATTGACTGGTCGGGGGATCGGTCAACAGTTGCGCCGCTGCTGCCGATTCGAGGAGTTCGACGGTCTTTCGGCTCGTCATCTACTTCACCCTGATTCTCGGGTCGAGGTAGCCATAGGAGAGATCGACGAGGAGGTTCACGACGACGTACACCGAGGCGATGATGACCGTGAATCCCTGGACGACGGCATAGTCCCTCCCGGTGATGGCATCGAAGAGTGCGGTACCGATCCCTGCGAGCCGGAATACCGTCTCGGTGAGGACCGCTCCGCCGAGGAGAGCGCCGAGCTGGAGGCCGATGATCGTGACGACGGGTAGCAGCGAGTTCCTGAGTGCATGCTTGCGTACCACCCTCGTCTCGGATGCGCCTTTCGCCCGTGCCGTTCGGATGTAGTCCTTGTTCATCGCCTCCAGCAGCGAGCTGCGGGTGATCCTGGCGATGATGGCGAGCGGAATCGTCGCAAGGGCGATCGCCGGGAGGATCATGTGCCTGACCGCGTCCCACCACACGGACCACTGGGCCGTGATGAAGGTGTTGAAGATGATGTGGTTCGCGAGGTATTCGTGGAAGCTCGCCCAGAAGGTGCCCTCCTGGAGATTCCAGTCCCAGACCTCGTAATAGGGGATCGAGAAGACGCCTGCGGTCAATCGGCCCGACGGGGGTAACTGAAGTGGCGTGTCCTGCAGCACGATCGCAAACAGGTACGCAAGCATGAGGCCGAGCCAGAACACCGGCATCGAGACTCCGACGTTCGCGAACGCCATGGTTGCGGCGTCGATGGCCGTGTTGTGCCGCCGTGCAGCGAGGATGCCCATGGGCACTCCGACGAGAATCGACAGGGTGAGAGCCGATACGGCGAGCTCGGTCGTCGTCGGGAGGCGTTCGATGAGCAGTTGGTTCACCGGCCGTGAGAATCGGATCGAGTCGCCGAGGTTGAACGTCACCACGTTCTTCATGTAGATCCCGAGCTGGACCCAGATCGGTTCGTTGAGGCCGTTCGCCTCGTTGAATCGTTCACATGCCTCGGCCGTCGCTCGCTCACCGAGCAGCGACGTGCAGGGGTCGCCGGGGATCGCCCTGATCAGGAAGAACACGACGATGACGATCCCGATGAGGACGGGGATCGCGAGGAGCGTTCGACGTGTGATGAAACCGAGCATTCAGTGCCTTGATCGTAGACAGTGGGGGAGGCGCAAGCGCCTCCCCCACTGTCTAGTCGTGCTTCATTCGTGGATCAGCCGGTTGCTCTGATGAGCCCGTTCCACAGGTAGTCGTAGTACTCGAATACGCCGCTGTTCCCGGTGTGCAATGGGCTCGAAGCATCGAGTCCCGCCGTGAACGAGGCGACGACGTCGTTGGCGTCGAACGTCGAGCCGTCGTGGAACGTGACACCCTGACGGAGTGAGCACGTCCACAAGGACAGGTCGTCGTTCGGCACGCACTCGGTCGCAAGCTGTGGCTGCACGTCACCATTCGGTGCGTACGAATACAGCCCCTCGACGATCTGGGCACATGCGCGCAGTGACTCACCGTCGGTCTCGTCCGCGCAGTACAACGAGATGGGCTCGTTGCCCTGGACGAACACCAGCGTGTCGCCTCCGTTGTCCCACAGGTTGAACTGGCTGTCACCCCATGGGGGAGCGTATGCACCCTCCACCGACGCCAGCGCTGCGTATGCGGCGCCACCATGGGCGATCGGGACCATCGGGATGAGCTCCTTGATGGCATTGTTCGCCTGCTCGTAGAGCGGAGCAGCCTCGGCGGCGCTCGCGGTCTGCGAAGCGGTGGCGAGCGGCTCGTAGATTTCCGGATGCGCGTCACCGAACTGGAGGTTCGTGTTCGCGAAGTGGAAGTCCAGGAAGTTCGTCACGTGCGGGTAGTCGCCGGTCCACCCGAGGAGGTGGATGCCGTCGAGCTCGCCGGCCGAGGCCGACTGGATGAACTCACCTGACTCGAGCACGATGACCTGGGCATCGATGTTGAGCGTTTCCTTGAGCTGGGCCTGGATGTCTGCTGCGACGTTGCCGGGCGTCGGCAGGTACCCGCGGGTCACGTCCCGGTAGTAGATCGTGGTCGCGAACCCGTCCGCGAGGCCGGCCTCGGCCAACAGGGCCTTCGCCGTTTCGACATCCTGGTCCCACCACGACTCGCCCTCACAGCCGTTCTCCACGGAACAGGGGGTGAAGTGCGACGTGGTCTGGGACCCCGGTGGGTAGAACGTGTCGACGATCCTCTGGCGATCCATCGCAAGTGCAACGGCCTTGCGGACCCTGACATCGTTCCAGGGCTCGAACGTGTTCGTGAAGCCCATGTAGAAGATGTTCGGTTCCGGCTTGTCAAGGAGCACCAGGTTGGCGTCGCCCTCGATGACCGCGAAGTCGTCGGGTGACGGGAACGTCATGCCATCGGCATTGCCGCTCTGGAGCTCGATGAGCCGTCCCGCGCTCTCCGTGGCCCACTTGAGGACGAGTGTCTGGTGTGGTGCGACGGTGCCGTAGTAGCTGTCGTTCCTCGCAAACACGACCGAGTCGCCCCGGATCCAATCCTGGAGCGAGTACGGGCCGGTGCCGACCGGGTTGTCCAGCGGTGAGCCTCCCGTTGCATCGAGGTGCTCCTGCGGCTGGATGCCGAACACGCTGAATGCGATCTGTGACAGGAACGCCGGATGCGGTCCGCACAGGTCGAATTCGACGGTGAACTCGTCAGTGGCGCTGATCTTCTCGACGCGGCCGCCGTAGTCACAGCCTTCTGCGTCGAGCACGAGGCCTTCGAATCCTGGATCCGGCGCCCGCGTCGTTGTGGTTGTCGATTCAGCCGGTGCCTCGGTCGTGGTGGTCGTCGTCTCTTCAGGTTCACCGGAATCGTCTCCGGAACACGCTGACGCAACCATCGCAAGTGCAAGCACCAACATGAACCATGCGGTCGTTCGCTTCATGGTCCCTCCATCTTTCTCCCGTTTGTCTCGCGGTGTCAGGGACACCGCGAGACACTCAAGGTAGCGACGGACGGCATTCGATGTCCACCAAACCATTAGGTTTTTTCTTGTGGAATTCTTAGCGTTTGCCTTAAGCACGCCTGTCCCCGCGCTCTTGGCCCACGGAGGGGCGTCAGCTGGTTGAACGGGAAGAGTCAGCGGGGATCGGGCAGGCGTTCGTCGGTCTCGGTTCGGAGGGCGAAGGCGTCCCTGGTGCG
>JAWOGV010000055.1:0-2560 GCA_046496605.1 Acidimicrobiia bacterium
CCGACCGGCATCCACAGCCGCTCGGTGCGGCTCGGGGACCGGCTCGACGCCGGTGGGGTGTCAGCGTCGTACGACAACGGCGTGCTGACGATCGTCATCCCGATCAAGGAAGAGGCAAAGCCGCAGAAGATCAGTGTCGAGGTGAGCTCGACTCCCCAGGCCATCGAGGCAAGCTCCTCGTAGCTCGGGCATCGCAACCGACGGAGGGGGCGTCCGGGAGGGACGCCCCCTCCGTCGCGTCATCTCACTCGCAACTGCTTCATCCGCGTGGGTCCCCCACGTCGTAGATAGCGATGTCCGCGTATTTGCGGGCCACTAAGAAAGGGAAATTCATGAAGAAGCGATTCTCACTCGTCGCTCTCATCGCAGTATTCGCACTTGTCGTTGCTGCATGTTCGAGCGATACGGAAGAGACGACCACCACGACCGAAGCGATGGAAGAGACCACATCGGTCCTCGACCTTGCCGTTGAAGCTGGTCAGTTCTCGACACTCGTAGCGGCCATCGAAGCTGCCGGTCTTGCCGACACCCTCGAAGGCGAAGGTCCGTTCACGGTTCTCGCCCCGACCGACGCGGCGTTCGCGGCTGCGTTCGAGGCACTCGGCATCACGGCGGAGGAACTCCTCGCCGACACCGAGACACTGACGCAGATCCTTCTGTACCACGTGCTCGGTCAGGAAGCGGACAGCCAGCTCGTCGCGACCCTCGATGGTCAGAGCGTTGCAACGGTCCAGGGCGAGGAGATCAACATCTCCGTCGACGGCGGCACCATCTCGATCAACGAGGCGCAGGTCGTCTCAGCTGACCTGATGGCCGACAACGGCATCGTCCACGTGATCAACGCGGTTCTCCTTCCCCCGACGATCGCTGAGGCGCTTGGCGTCGCAGCTCCGGAAGAGACCACGACGACCGCTCCTGAGGAGACCACGACCACCACGACCATGGCGGAG
The DNA here is from genome assembly GCA_046496605.1 of Acidimicrobiia bacterium. Taxonomy (GTDB): domain Bacteria; phylum Actinomycetota; class Acidimicrobiia; order Spongiisociales; family UBA5794; genus SZUA-442. Next base: position 951 of record JAWOGV010000055.1, read on the forward strand.
CCCACCATCGCAGACATCGTCGTCGAGCTCGCCTCGGCCGATCCTGCCGAGTTCACGATCCTGCTCGCCGCCGTCCAGGCTGCCGATCCGGCCGTGCTCGCAGCGCTGAGCGATCCCGCTCAGGAGTTGACGGTGTTTGCTCCGACCGACGCTGCATTCGCAGCGGCGCTCGAGGCGCTCGGGATCTCCGCAGAGGAGCTCCTCGCGAGCCCCGATCTGACGAACATCCTGCTCTACCACGTGGCGCCGGGCGTGTTCCTTGCAGCCGACGTCGTCGCCGCTGCACCGATCGATGCGCTTCCGACCCTGCTCGAGGGCTCGACGCTCGCGGTCGCGATCGTGGACGGTTCCGTCGTCATCAATGAGTCGGCGACCGTCATCCAGGCGGATGTGGTTGCGAGCAATGGCGTCATCCACGTCATCGACGCAGTCCTCCTCCCGTAACACCCACCGTGGTTCGGCAGGCTCTCCTGCCGTACGGTCCGACAGAGGGTCCGATACTCCGGTATCGGACCCTCTCGCGTCCGGCGGGATTCCCGGATTCGAGGTCTGTCGATGACGTCGAGTTCGCGGCCGTGTCGATAGAATCTGTGCACACGAAATCGGAGATGAACGTGACCGAGCAAACATGGCTCAAGTGGGGGGCATTGGCCCTTGGTGCTGTCGGAGCGTTGCTCCTCATCGGGGTCGCGCTGGCATCGAGCGGTGAGCTCGAGGGCCGAACATGGGTGGTCAGCGAACTCGTCGTCGATGGAAGCGCCGTTGCCCCTCTCGAAGGAACGGTCATCACGGCGAAATTCGAGGATGGCGGAGTCTCCGGGATCGCCAGCTGCAACAACTACTTCGGCTCGTACACGGTCGATGGAGACTCGCTGAGCTTCGGACCCCTCGGTTCCACGCTCATGGCATGTGAGGGCCCGATCCAGGACCAGGAGACCGCCTACCTGACGCTCCTCTCGCAGGTCGACGCGTATGCTGTCGATGGCGACACGCTCACGCTCCGATCCGGCGGTGCGGACATCATCACCTTCGTCGAGGCGGATGCATCGAACTAGCGGAGTCCTTCCGATCCACCCCTGAGCCTGGACTCGTCCCATCGAGGACTAGGTTGGGTGGAGTGGAAGGGATGGCGACATGAGTTCGGTGCGGTGGGGGATTCTGAGTACGGCGGACATCGGTCTGGCGAAGGTCATACCGGCGATCCAGAAGGCGGGGAACTGCGATGTAGTCGCGATCGCGTCACGCGACCTCGACAGGGCGCAACGTGCCGCGGATCAGCTCGGTATACCGGCTGCCTATGGCAGCTACGAGGAGCTCCTCGAACGGGCCGATATCGACGCGGTCTACATACCCCTGCCGAACGACATGCACGCGCAGTGGACACTCAGGGCCGCATCCGCCGGCAAGCACATCCTGTGTGAGAAGCCCCTCGCGCTGTCCAGTGCACAGGCGACCGAAATGGTCCTGGGTTGCGAGGCGGCGGGCGTCAAGCTGCAGGAGGCGTTCATGTACCGCCACCATCCGACGTGGGTGGAGGCGCTCCGCCTCGTGAGGGACGGAGCCATCGGGGACGTCCAGGCCGTGCAGAGCTGGTTCAGCTACTTCAACGA
>JAWOGV010000116.1:0-4354 GCA_046496605.1 Acidimicrobiia bacterium
ACTACTACGAGGTCGACGACATCGCCGACCTGGATCCCCTTCCCGGGTGCGATGTCGCTGCGCTGTCGAGCTACTCGGCCCAGGTCAAGGATGCCTTTGCCCTGTCCGAGCGCTTCCGCGCCGAAGGAGTGACGACGGTGATCGGTGGTCTGCACGTCACCGCCATGCCGGATGAGGCGCTGGCGCACTGCGACGCGGTCGTGGTCGGCGAGGGCGAGCCGGTGTGGGGGCAGATCCTCGATGACGCCCTTGCGGGGAATCTGGCGGGGGTCTACCGATCGGATGGCTCATACGACCTCGCCGATGCGCCGATCCCGCGCTACGACCTCCTCGATCCCGACCGGTACAACCGCCTCACGGTCCAAACCCAACGAGGATGCCCGTGGCGGTGCGAGTTCTGCGCATCGTCGGTACTCCTGTCCCCGAGGTACAAGCTGAAGCCGCCCGTCAAGGTCGGGCAGGAGATCAGGGCGATGAAGGAGATCTGGGCGAACCCGTTCGTCGAGCTCTCCGATGACAACACGTTCGTCGCCAAGCGCCGATCGCACGCCCTCGTCGAGGCGATTGGGAACGAGGGCGTGTCATGGTTCACCGAGACCGACGCCTCGGTCGCCGATGACCCCGTGCTCCTCGACATGATGCGTGAGGCAGGATGCCGCGAGATCCTGGTCGGATTCGAGAGCCTCAATCCTGCGGCGCTCAACGGTCTCGAGACCAAGCGGAACTGGAAGCTGGGTCGGCTCGACGAGTACCGGAGCGTGATCGAGACGGTCCAGGAGTCGGGGATCGCCCTCAACGCGTGCTTCGTCCTGGGACTCGACGGAGACGGTCCGGAGGTTTTCAACTCGATCAGGGAGTTCGTGGATGAGACGAACCCGTTCGACGTCCAGATCACCGTGCTCACGGCGTTCCCGGGGACCCCGCTGTACCGCAGGCTCATGGACGAGGGCCGGATCATCGAGCCCGGCGCGTGGGAGAAGTGCACGCTGTTCGACGTCAACTTCGAGCCGATGGGTATGACCGTCGCCGAACTCGAGTCGGGGCTCGTGGAACTCGGCAGGTACATCTACTCGGAGGGGAACCTCGCCAGTCGCCGGGCGGGCTTCAAGGCACAGGTCCGCAGCGGTGCCCGCCGACGGTCCGGGGAGGTCATGACCGTGTGAGGTTCGACCACAGACCGGGTGTCGAGCTCACCGCCAATTCCCTGTTCTCACGGAGGGTTCGCCGCCTGGTCGTGGTGAGCGCGGTGGCACTCGGGCTCATCTCGTGGTTGGCCATCCGCAGCGGTGGGCCACGGGCGGCGGTGGTGTTGCTCGTGCTCGGCTGGGCGATCATGCCTGCCGTCCTCGCAGCGAGCCTGTCGCGGCCACGCATGCGATACGCCCTCGTCCTGCCTGCCACGCTCGCCACCCTCGGGTTGGTCGGCATGGTCCTCTCGACCGACAGCGCCGAGATGATCGGCTGGGTACTCGTCACCCTCGGGATCGCCGTCGGGGGCTTCCTTGGCATGTGGCTCTGGTACCGGTGGTTCCCCGTTCCGTACGTCCTCGACGACCCATACGGGGTGCCCCGCCTGATGCTGCTCTCGGTCCACATCGTCCTCGTGATCAGCGGCGTCGTCGTGATCGTCGTCTCGCTCTAGAAGAAGGACATCCAGCGCCCCCGGAAGGGCCGTCAGGACGGTCACGCCCCTGCAGCGTCGAGTGGGCCGTCCAGCCAGATCCGTTCGTATCGAGCGACGTGGATACGGCACTCGACCATGGCGATCGCAAAGAGCGCATCGGCGACACCGAACACCACGAAGAAGATGATGTGTGGGTACACCCCTCCGATCAGGTACCACAACGCGACTGAGAAGTAGGCGACCTTGTACAGGATCCCGACGGTGATCATGTCGCGGTTGCGAACCAGGTCGCCGACGGCGATCAGCACGTACGCGACGCCGATGACGAACAGGAACGCCGCGACGAGCGATATGAAGCTCGTGTGCTCTGGCAGGGTGTCCTCGATGCCGAGCCACTCGAACACCGGGCGGGAGAAGAACAGGAACGTGATCCCGAGGACGATGTCGTAGACAGCCGCGACCCAGAACAACGTTCGATACCAGCGCTCTCGTGCGGGAGACACTGTCAACCTCCTCGCTCTCGAAGCCTCACCCCAAACCTACTCCCGACCGAAGGGGTCCGACAGGCCTCGGCCTTCGGGGTTTCGGTGCCGTCGACCATCGTCTCGACGGTGGGTACCCCGAGAGTCCGAGAGGTCCTCCCTGTTCGGCTGGTCCCTGCGGATGTACGATGGGAGAGCGGGGATCATCGTGGTCCCGAGAGGACGGATCATGCGACGGATCGTCTCCGTCGGTGTCGCTGTCGCTCTCGTTGCGGCGGCGTGCACGACAGGATCAGGTCCCTTCACATCCTCCACGGCACCGCCTGGAACCGTCACATCGACGTCGGCTCCGACGACGACGTCGACGTCGACGACCCTTCCCACTCCCACCACCACGGTTCCCGCCGTCGTACCGGCAGCTGCGGGCGGGTTCGCCGGTGAGCTCATCGACGTACCCCTCATCACCGAGGGGACCTACGGCGGTCCGGCGTGGCCGACCTCGCTGTCGCGTGTGGCATTCGCCGATGCGGTCCCCGAGGCATTGCGCGCCGACCTCGTCCTCAACGGGTTCGTGATCGAGTCGAACGTCGACACGTACGACGATTGGGGTGTCGAGGAACTCAGCTGGAAGACCCAGTTCTCGACCCTGTACGAGCAGCTCAGCCCGTACGGCGAACGGGCGATCTTCGTGACCACGGACACCGCGTACCACCTGTGGCACCAGGTGTTCGACCTCGTCCTGCGTGAAACGGAGTCCGACCAACTCCTGCCCGTGCTCGAGCGCCTCGTCGCGAGCCTCGTCGAGGCCAGCCGCACACAGACCGCAGGTGCCGCGGATGCGGTCGTCGCAGAAGCGGCGCTGCGGGCCCAGGAGCATCTCGAGGCTGTGGCGACCGTCCTCGGCCTCGACGTCGGCGCCATCGGTGAGCGGGCATCCGCAGAGGTCGCCCTCGTCGAACAGGCGACAGAGTATGTCGCCTCGCCAACGGTCGGCGGATCGTGCCTGGTTCCGACGGCGTCGTGTGTCGACTACTCGCTCACCAAACCACGGGGCCACTACACGCGCACCGAGGAACTCACGCGGTACTTCAAGGCGATGTCGATGCTCGGCAACACCGGCTTCTCCGTCACCGACGTCGACACCCTGCGGGTCGGACTCCTCGTCGCACGGCTCATCGTCACCGACGACGAACGCGCCCAGGACTGGGCGACCATCTACCACCCGACGGTGTTCCTCGTGGGAACCGCGGACGACTACACCCCCTTCGAGGCTGCCACCGCGGCCGAGACGGTTGGCGCCGCCCTCACCGATGCGGAGGCCCTGTCGTCGGACGACTCTGTCGAAGCCATCGGTACCGAGCTCCTCGACATGCGCCCCGTGCAGATCGATCCCGGCCTCGCCTCACTCCGCACGATGGGCGCACGCTTCGTGCTCGACTCGTGGATCTACGACCAGCTCACCGACCCCGGGGTCGCCAGCCGGATCCGCCCGACACCCCTCGACCTCGCGAGCGTCATGGGGAGCACCTTCGCTGCTGGGATCATGCAGGGGAGCGGTGAGGACAACGCCTTCCCCGACTACCGCTCCCGGGTCGCCGAGCTCGAGGAGGCAGTCGCCTCCCGGACAATCGACGACTGGGGGAAGACGGTGTACGACGCATGGCTCTACGCGCTCGAGCCCATGTGGGGCGAGCAGGCCGAGGAGGCGTTCCCGCCCTTCATGCGAGGCGCCGCGTGGGATGCCAAGTCCCACAACACGGGGCTCTCGTCCTACACCGAGCTCAAGCACGACACCATCCTGTATGCGAAGCAGGGGATCGCCGAGGGCGAGGCACCGGTTCCCCCTCCTCCGCCCCGACACTGGGTTGAACCCGATCCCGTGGTGTTCGGTCGGCTCCTCTCGGTGACCCGCATGATGCGTGACGGTCTCATCGCCTCCGGGCTCATGAGGGGCGACCCATTCGATCTCGACACGGCGAACAACTGGGTCGGTTCGGGTCGCACGCGGTGGCTGACGGAATCGCTGATCCTCCTCCTCGAGCCCCTGGAGCGGATCGCACGGGACGAGTTGGACGGCACGCCGATCTCGGAAGAGGACAATGGCTGGCTCAGCTACTTCGGGGAGCGGGTTGGCGGCCTGCTCGAGGTGATCGGCAACGGGTCCCTCGACCCGTCACCGGTGGTCGCCGACATCTTCCTCGATCCGTTCGCCGATGAGGTCCTCGAGCTGGGAACCGGTCCGCTCGAC
>JAWOGV010000236.1:0-2878 GCA_046496605.1 Acidimicrobiia bacterium
GCGATTACGACCCGGCCCAGGTGCGGGCGGTGCTGGGCGAGGTCAACCTCGACCAGGTGGTGCACATCACGCCCAAGCACGCGGCTGATTTCGTGCTGACGGGAGAACACGACCGATGATGCCCCCTGTCCACCCGTGATCGGAACACGGGCGAACTGGTGCCCTCCCCCGACGACGAGCTCGCTCTCGCCGACCGTCAGGGTCGACACGGGCCTCGAGGCGAACTGGCTGAAGCCCTCGGCGAAGGACGCCCAGTACGCCGCCTGGACCTCAATGGGCACCCCGGTGTCGAGGTAGTCCGCAGTCGCTGCCTCGTCGAGGTCGTTCTCGATCGCAAGGATGAGCGTCAACGAAGCGTTGTGGACGGCGTCCGATGCTGCGACGGGATCCCGCGTGTCGATCGCCTCGAACCATGCGACGACGGCACGCTCAGGGCTGTCATGTCCAGAAGGATCGGCGCTCGCGCCCGAGCATGCGGGCGCGACGGTCGCGAGAGCGACGACGAGGATGAGCGTGCGGAACACACGGGAAGCGTACCGACGGAGGTCATCAACCGGGCACCGCTACCGTGCGTCGAATGGGACCCATGTGGCTGAAGGCGATACTCCTCGGCATCGTGGCAGGATTCGCCTCCGGACTCCTCGGCATCGGTGGCGGGGTCATCGTGGTGCCGGGTCTCGTGCTCATCCTGGCAATGGATCAGTACGGTGCCACGGCGACGTCATCGGCCACCATCGTCATGTCTGCCGCCGCCGCGCTCTTCGCGTTCGGGACAAAGGGTTCCGTCGACTGGTCGTCAGCGGTGGTGATCCTCGGGGGCTCGGGCATCGGTGCATGGGTCGGTGCCCACTATCTCGAACGGGTACCCGAACACCTTCTCGCCGGGATCTTCTCCGTTGTCATGATCATCTCGTCGATCCGGATGGCGCTGTGATCGACATCGTCGGACTCATCGTCCTCGGCCTGGTCGCCGGCATGTTCGCCGCATCGCTCGGCATCGGCGGCGGGATCATCTTCGTACCCGTGTTGGTGTCCGTGTTCAGCTTCTCGCAGCTCGACGCGCAGGGAACATCGCTCGCGGTGATCGTGCCGACGGCGATCATCGCGACGATCGGACACATGCGGGCGGACCGGGTCGTCTGGAAGGTCGCGCTGTTCACCGGCGTGGCCGGCATCGTCGGTGCACTCATCGGGTCGCAGGTCGCTTATCTGGTCGACGAGGCGATCCTTCGCCGTGTGTTTGCGCTGGTCCTTGCCGGCCTCGCAGTACGGATGGCACTGCGGGCCCGGAGCATCCGCCCGAACGGTTCAGTCGATCGGACCTGACACCACTCCGGTCGACAGCAACCGATTGCGCGCTTCGGGGTTCGCCAGTCCTGCGCGACGGCCCAGCCACACCAGATACGCCAGGCCGACGAACTCGCCCGCCCACATCGTTGGGCTGGTCATCAGGTAGCGCACATAGGCGCCATACGTGTCGAATCCGCTCGACGCGAACGTGGTTCCGAGAAAGGGCCACCACAGCGTCTCGGGCTGTCTCCAGAGTGCGTCGAGCAGGGCATGCATGAGGACGCCGACGGCGAGGAGCATCCATTGCTTGCGACGCGGTCCCCGCCGTGTGCCGACGAGCACGGCGACCATGATGAGCGCACCGAAGAGCAGGGAGTGCGCGCCGAGCCGGGGAGTGGCGAAGGTGTCCCACATCACGATGCCGATGGGGAGGTCGATGAGGTCGGGGACCACTGCACCAACGGCGAGGAACCTGAGGTCCATGTTCGGATCGCGGAACGCATATCGGATGAACGCAACGGTCGCGCCGACATGCCAGAACAGCACGGATCAAATGACCAGGATCGCCTGGCAGTGGATGCACCTGGGTGGGTCATCCCGAACGACCTTTGCCGCCTCTGCAGCGGAGAGCCTCAGGTGACACGCACCACAGGTCGCGTCCGTGAGTCGCGCCACGACACGGCCCGTGCGGCGTCCTCGGAGGTCGTCGTAGAGTTCCATGAGGTACTCGTCGACGAGCTCGGCAGCAGCGGCCTTTCGGCCCTCCTTGACGGCGAGTTCCTTGTCGATCAGCCGCCATCGGTCCCGGATGACGGCCCCGAGACGCTCCTTCTCGGTAACGCGCTCGGCGAGCGACACCTCGAGGTCGTCGACCGTGCCCTCGGCCGCCTCCCTGGCCTCCATGTACTCGATGACACCGTCCTCGAGGTTCTTGACCCGTGCGTAGAGCATGTCGACCTCCCGGCGGAGGTAGTCCGCGTCACGGGCGGAGATTCCTCCCGCGTACAGGCGGTTCTGCTCCGATGCTGCCTTGTTGGCGGCGATCTCGAGTTCGCCATTCGTTCGATCGAGACCGAGCTCCGCAGCCTTGAGCTGACTCCGGGCCTCGGTGAGCGCGGCCTCGAGCCGCTGCACCTCTTCGTGGACGTCCTTGTAGAGGGTCAACTCAGCGAGCGAGCCGCGCTCTTCGAGCAACCGGTCGATCTGAAGGTCGACGTCGTGCAGATCGAGCAGGTCCGCGAGGCTCGTCAGCTGTTCCACGTCATGGCCTCCCAGGGTGTCGGATCATCCGCGAGGTGGACCGCGGAGGGAACCACCTCGTGGACAGCAGCGTACAGTGCTCCGACACCGGCGCGTTCTGTGGCGCTGTGGCCCACGTCGAGGACCGAAAGGCCCGCATCGCGTGCTGCGATCGCACGATGATGTGACACATCACCGGTGATGATGGCGTCGACGTGACGGGCGGCTTCCTCCAGAAAACTCGCCCCCGAGCCGGGGAGAACAGCGACGGAACGGATCGATCGACCTGCGTCGGCGACGCGAACGGCAACCCTCATGCGGTCGGAGAGGAAGTCGGCGAGGTCGCCGG
>JAWOGV010000172.1:0-4150 GCA_046496605.1 Acidimicrobiia bacterium
GCCACGCCGAGATGACCCGTCAATCGACGAGTTCTATCCGCTCTCCAGCGAATGTTCGTGCGCGGCTATCAGAGGAGGATCACCTCGCGTTCGAGGATCGATCGACGGGTCATCTCGGCGTGGCGCCTCCCGATCGTTGCGACGCGGCTCGGGGAGGGCTCCGAGGCCGAGGAGGTCGCCTTGCGCACCGAGCTCGCACGGCTCACGGGCACCTGATCGCGTCAGGGGCGATCTCCGCCATCATCTGCCACCTCGAACCCCACGACCCGGTGGCGGTATCCTCGCCGATCTATGGGACGTCGCCAGGCCCGTGACACGTCGCTCGCGGTTGTCGAGTCACTGCTCGCATTCGGTGACGAGCTCGACGCGATCGAGGCATCGCGGCTGACCACCGTGCTCACGAACAATCCGCCCGCGAACGAACTGCTCGTCACCGACGCATGGGGTTTCCTGTGTGGCGTCATCTGCGATTACCAGATGCCGGCCGATCGCGCATGGGCCACGCCGTACAACCTCGCCCAGCGACTCGGTGGCTGGAGCGTGGAACTCGTCGCCGCACACCCCGATCTCGTCCATGCAGCCTTCGTCGGGCCGCCCGCCATCCACCGCTTCCCGAACCAGACGTCTTCGTTCGTCATCGACGGGGCACGCAGGGTGATCGACGAGTACGGGGGAGATGCTTCGGCGGTGTGGGCCGGTACCCCGACGGCACGCGAGCTTCAGGGGCGGATGTCGGCGTTCAGGGGGATCAGCCAGAAGAAGGCCGCCATGGCCGTCGAGATCCTGTACGCGCAGCTCGGGGTGGACATCGAGGACATGGCAGGATCCGACATCGCGTACGACGTCCACGTGCGCAGGCTCATGCTGCGCACCGGACTCGCTGAACGGGACAACGTCACCCACATGGTCGAGCGGGCGCGATCCCTGCATCCGGAACGACCCGGAGCCCTCGACCTCCCGATGTGGGAGATAGGTCGCACGTGGTGCCACAAACGTGATCCCGAATGCGAGATCTGCGTCATCGCCGACACGTGCCCGAAACTGGTGGACAAGGGCACGGCGGTCACCGGCGCTTGACCGATGGCTGACGCGCAGATGGCTCCCGGACACCCGGGAGCCATCTCGATGCGATCGGGATCGGACTGTCAGGCAGCCACGGCCACCCGGTCGCTGTAGTCGTCTGCGTCGTACCCGAGTTCCTCGCTCTTGGCACGGGCGATGAAGTAGATGACGAGTCCGAAGACGGGCTTGGCGACCACGTCGGCGATGGAGTAGCCGACCTGGCGAGCCACCTCGGCCGTCGCGGCATCGAGGCCGGTCAACGGCAGCAGGTAGGCAACGGGATAGAAGGCCCATGACGCCAGCAGGAGCCAACGTGCCGCGTTCACCATGCCGCCGACCCTCGGGCTCATCGCCGTGATGCTCGACCCGAGCTGGATGAACAACACGTAGAGGATGTATGCGAACGGGATCATCGCGGCGATCCACCATCCCCACTTCACGGCGGCGTCCGATGCGATCTCGCCGGGGTAGCCGAGGACGATCATCAGCGCGGCTGCGATGCCGAGGCGCACGATCAGCTTGAGCTGCGTCGCCTTGGCGAGCGCCAGCACGAGGACGAGCTCGGCAAGCAGGAGCGGTACCGTCAGGAGCCAGTCGACGTAGCGGTACCCCTCGTTGAACGACCCGTTCGCGACGAAGGCACCGTCGGCCGCGTCGAATGCCGCGACCCACGAATCGAAGATCCGCAGATAGTGGTACCCCGCAATCACCACGACCAGGGTGCTGACGGTCACGGCAACCCGGTACTTCGGGGCCACCCTCGACCGGGCCAGGATGAAGAACACGGCTGCTGCGAGCATGGCCGCGAACACGAACGAGAAGGCGTTGGACACGAGGTTGTACTGGCCTTCGCTGAGGATGAGGTCCATCAGTGTTCCCTTTCTCCGGTTTCGTTGGGACGAAACGCTTGTGAATCACTTCACAAGCGTTTCGGTGCAAGAGGATCGACTGGATGACGGAACCGGGGAATGGGCCGGCGAATCGATCAGACGGAATCCGAAGGCCCTCGTCGGTTGGTGCGCGAACGACCGTCACCGGCCCCTGACGTCGATGCACTCGAGCGGGGCCGTGCGGGTCAGGACGTGGTCGTGGTTGAGAGAGATCCCGTGCGAACGTGGCAGGAGGCAAGGTGGTCGACCCGGTCGCGCCCTGGGAGGAGCTCGGGAACCTCGATGTCGCAAACCCCGGCCACGGCGATCGGGCACCGGGGATGGAAGTAGCACCCCGATGGTGGATCGATGGGGGAAGGCACCTCACCCTGGAGGATCCTGCGATCCCTCGGACGGTCGGGATCCGGCATCGGGATCGCCGACAGCAGTGCCTCCGTGTACGGATGGAGTGGAGCGCGGTAGAGCTGCTCACGGTCGGTGATCTCTGCGATCCGGCCGAGATACATCACGGCGACCCTGTCTGACATGTGCTCGACGACGGCGAGATTGTGGGCGACGAACAGGAGTGTGAGGTGGAGCTCCTTCTGGAGCTCCTTCAACAGGTTGAGGACCTGGGCCTGGACCGACACGTCGAGTGCGGACACCGGCTCATCCGCCACGACGAAGTCCGGCTTGAGCACCAGGGCCCGTGCGAGCCCGATTCGCTGGCGCTGGCCACCCGAGAACTCATGCGGATATCGCCCGGTGGCCGAGCGTGGCAACCCGACGAGCTCGAGCATGTCGCAGACGCGCTTCTGGCGCTCGTCCTTATCCGATACGCCGTGGATCCGGAGGCCCTCCGAGATCGAGTTGCCGACCTGGGTCCGGGGATCGAGCGAGGAGTACGGGTCCTGGAACACGATCTGGGCACGGCGTCGGAACGGCCGCAATGAGCTACCGGAGACCGTCGTGACGTCCTCGCCGTCGAAGAGGATCGTTCCCGACGTCGGCTGGAGGAGGCGTACGAGCATCCTTCCGAGCGTCGACTTCCCGCACCCCGACTCCCCGACGAGACCGACGGTCTCCCCCCGGTAGATCGTGAGATCGACGCCGGCGACCGCGTTCACCGTTGCGATCTGGCGTTGGAGTACACCTCCGCGCACGGGGAATTGCATCACCAGGTTCTTCGCGACGACGAGTGGATCACCCATCTGTGCCTCCCGTGTCCGCGTAGAGCCAGCAGCGGACCTTGTGGCCGGTTCGTACCTCGTCGAGGCCGGGTTCCACTTCGAGGCAGATGTCGAGATCGTTCTCGACACGAGCCGTGCAACGCGAGGCGAAGCGGCATCCGACGGGGAGGTCGATCAGGCTCGGGACGACTCCCGGGATCGTCTCCAAGGTGTCGGACAGACGGCCGAGCACAGGGATCGACTTGACGAGGCCGCGTGTGTACGGATGGAGCGGTTCCTTGAAGATCGTCCGAACGTCGGTCTCCTCGACGATCTGACCGGCATACATCACCGCCACGCGGTCTGCCATCTCGGCGACGACGCCGAGGTCATGGGTGATCAGGATGACCGCCGTCCCGGACTGTGCCTGGAGGTTCCGAATGAGGTCGAGGATCTGGGCCTGGATCGTCACGTCGAGCGCGGTCGTCGGCTCGTCAGGGATGAGAAGCTCAGGCTCGCACGACAGTGCCATGGCGATCATGATCCTCTGCGCCATCCCTCCCGACAGCTCGTGGGGATACGCCTTCGCACGCGAAGCCGGATCGGGGATACCCACCTGGGCGAGCATCTCGAGTGTCTTGGCCTCCTCGACATCCTTGGACCAATCGCGATGGAGCTTGAAGACCTCTGTGATCTGGACACCTGCCCTCTGGACAGGGTTCAGTGCCGAACCGGGCTGTTGGAAGATCATCGACATGTGCTCGCCCCGGATCTCCGAAGCTCCCGCTCTGACATCTCGCGGATGTCGCGACCGTTGAACAGGATCTTTCCTGCGACCACCGCCCCCGGCTTCGGAACGAGGCCCATGATCGAGAACGACATGACCGACTTCCCGCAGCCCGACTCGCCGACGATGCCGAGCACTTCGCCGCGATCGACGTGGATGCTCACCTCGTCGACCGCCTTGACGACCCCTTCCCTGGTGTCGAAGTGCGTCTTGAGGCCGGTGATCTCGAGGAGCCGTTCCCCCCAGGCACGTTGGGGCTCGGA
>JAWOGV010000350.1:0-5107 GCA_046496605.1 Acidimicrobiia bacterium
TCATGAGGTGTCGACCTTCACCACGGCGATGGCCCTCGAGCCGATGACGGCACAGGGATTCCTGTCACATCCGCAGGATACGGTGTCCCCATGTTCGGACTTGCCAGAGACATTCCCAAGCTGACCGAGAGGCTCGTCGGGCTCGAGCATCGGATCGCCGAGCTCCGCGCCGAGCAGGTCGTTGTGGTCAATGGACTGAACAAGGGCCAGGCCCACCTCACGGATGCATCTCGTTCGCTCACCGAGTACGTCCAGGCGAGGTGTGACGTCTCCCCGGAGACGGCGCGGGGCCTCGTGTTCGCGGGCACCACCTTCGGACGGCATCAGTCGGTGTCCGATCGCATGGCCTACGGCAGGATCACGTTTGACCGCGCCGTCGCGACGGTCGTCTACCTCCGGGCGGGCGCCACAACCGAGGACGCCTCTCAGGTGTGGTGACCAGCAGGCTCAACCTGAAGGGGCGAGTGTTTGGTTGGGGACGTGGAATGCGCCCAATGCCACGATTACCCACCCTACGACGACCGCAAGGAGCCCGATTTCGAGATATCGCTCTCCAAGGAGTCCTGACACGAGGGCACCGGCAGGTATCGCGGCCACATACAGCCAGGCGAGCAGCCGGGGGCCGAAGTCATATTTGCCGAACAGATGCTTCTTGTGGACTTCGCCACCGACGAGAAACAAGAAGACAACCGTTGAGAGCATCATCACGAAGGCTGCGGGGCCGAACAGACCCTCATCATCACCGTCCAACCAATACGCGAGCGAAGCAGTGATCCCGGCGATGGCTGATACCCACCCCAATATGTTGGCGAGTCGGGGCCTTCGCACCTGGTGCCTCAAGGCTGAGGCCAGTAGGAGAATGGAAACTCCGAACCACATGAGCGCCAACTCAAACCAATAGTCGGGTTGGTCACCAGTGACCAAGATGACAACACTCTTATAGGCCCACATGGAGGCACCAACCAGCGCCGATACTCCTGATCCGACGAGGACCCACCTTGTGGTCGCGAAAGACAGCACCGGACCACGTTACAGCTCGCGTACCGACAGTCTCTCTATGAGAGGGCGACGGCGCCACGGCCCCCGGACCGGGGCGCCGACCCGCCGTAGGCCCGCACCGCTGGCATGGGTACCATCGGCCGACCCAGCCAGGAAGGACTCCCCCGTGGCCAAGCAGTACCCCTCCGCCCCTGACCTCACGATCGACCTCGCCAAGACCTATTCGGCGGTCATCCACACGAGCGTCGGGGACATCTCCGTCGACCTCTATTGCTCCGATGCGCCCCAGACGGTCAACAACTTCGTGTTCCTCGCGCGTGATGGCTATTACGACGACGTGATCTTCCACCGCGTGATCAGGGGCTTCATGATCCAGGGCGGCGATCCCACAGGGACCGGATCTGGCGGTCCCGGGTACAAGTTCCGGGACGAGCTCGGCCACTCGCGATCGAAGTACACGCGGGGCACGCTCGCCATGGCGAACGCCGGGCCGAACACCAACGGCTCGCAGTTCTTCATCATGCACGCCGACTATGGGTTGCCGAACCAGTATTCGATCTTCGGCGAGGTGACCGAGGGCATGGACATCGTCGATGCCATCGCCGAGGCGCCGACCGGCGCACAGGACCGGCCCAGGGATCCGGTGAAGATCACCGGCATCGACGTCACCGAGTCATGAGCGGGACTCCGGCGACGACCCTTCGGGGGGTGGTCGCCGAGGACCTCGACGTCTTCTTCGCCCACATGCAGGACGCGGGAGCCGTGTGGATGGCTGCGTTCACGGCACCCGACCCCACGGATCGATCCGCATTCGACGCCCACTGGAACCGCATCCTCGGTGACCCGACCGCCCTCACACGCACGATCGTCACCGATGGGGCCGTCGCGGGCCACATCGCGAGCTTCGACATGCTCGGCGACCGTGAGATCACCTACTGGATCGATCGTGCCGTGTGGGGCAGGGGGATCGCAACGGCAGCGCTCCGATCGTTCCTCGTCATCGAGGTCACGAGGCCGCTCCATGCACGGGCTGCAGCGGACAACGTCGGGTCACTGACCGTCCTCGAGCGCTGCGGATTCGCCCGGACCGGAACGGACCGAGGGTTCGCAACCGCACGCAACGCCGAGATCGAGGAGGCCGTGATGCGCCTCGATGCTCCTCAGGGTCGCGACAGGAGCTGATCGGTCGGGGCGAAGTTGTCGCGCAGGACGCGCGCCGGTCCTGCCCATGCGCGGGCATCGTCGTCGACGAGGATCACCTCACCGTCCGTGACCGTCTCGGCGATGCGGCGATGGTCGATGGGGCTGGTGCTTCCGACGAGGATGAAGTTCCCCCCGCGACTCCCAGCCAGGTAGGGCTCCGGAGCGATCACTGCGACGTGCTCGAAGACCGCGGCGAGCGTTGCGAGCTCAGCCTTCACGAACTCGAGCGGCGGGTGGTCGATCACGTTGAGGACATAGAGGCCGTCGGTCGTGAGCTTCAACCCGAGCTCGGCAATGAACTCGCGTGTGGTCAGGTGCCACGGGACCGACCGCCCGCTGAAGGCATCACCGACGATTGCGTCGAACCGGCCATCGTCGAGCCTGCGCGAGGACAACCTCGCATCACCGACGAGTGTTTCGAGCCATGGTCCGTCGATGAGGCCGAGCTCGGCGACAGCGATCGTGGGGAGCTCAGCGTCGATCTCCATCACGACCGCCGATGCATCCGCGGTTTCGTCGTAGTACCTGGGCAGGGTGTAGCCGCCTCCTCCGATGTAGGCAACGACGTTCGGCCCACCAGGGTGGCGGGACATGATCACCGCGTCGATGACCCGTAGGTACCGGGAGCTGAGGTAGGTGGGGTCCTCGACGTCGACCACGCTATTGACGAAGGTGTCGAGGATCAGTGCCTTCACCGTCGGACCCTCGTCCCGATCCACGATCATCGCACAGGAATATGCGGTCTCGTGATCGCACGGTGCTGCGATCGCCGCCGATCCAACGGCACTGAAGGCGAACACGACGATCGCACCGATGATCGGCGCCCGCCCCATCGGCAGTGACAGGACGATTCCGAGGACGAGGAGGACGGCGCCGACAACCCACGTGATCGGCTGGCTCGGGATTGCCGCGACGAGGAAGAACCCCGTGATGAACGTGCCGAAGATCGCACCTGCCGTACCGATCGCCGAGAGCTGGCCGACGACGGCACCCGTCGTGTCGAGGGAGTGGAGGAGGAGCTTCGCCGCAATCGGTGTGACGGTCGACAGCACCACCGCAGGGAGGAAGAAGCCGATGGCCGCGAGCGAGATGATCGCGGCTGGCGACTCGCCTGCCGCCGAAGGACCGAATACGTAGACGAGGGCCGGCGACAGAACTGCGAGCACGGCTCCCGCCATCACCGCGGGGCCGAGGAGCGTCTCGGGATCGTATCGGTCAGCGAGCCGGCCACCTGCCCAGGCACCGAGGGCAATGGCGGCGAGGATCGTCCCGATGATCCCCGTGAACGTCTGGAGGCTCACGCCGACATAGGGGGCGAGGATGCGGCCGGCGACGATCTCGAGGACGAGCACGGCCGCGGCGGCGACGAATACGGTCACGGCGATGAGCCATCGATGCATGGCGTCAGTCTGGTCGCATCCGCGAAGTCAGGCGAACCTCACGAGGCCTTGCGGCGGTCGCGGTCCCTGATCCTCCTCCGAAGGCGCCGGCGCTCGGCGGCATCAAGACCGCCCCACACACCGGCGGACTGGTTGGTCGCCAGCGCATACTGGAGGCAGGCTTCGCGGACCGGACATTCAGCGCATATCGACTTCGCCTGAGCGGTTGCTTCCGGATCCTCCTCGGAGGCGGGGAAGAAGATGTCACTGTTCACACCTGAGCAGGCGGCTTCACCCCGCCAGTTGACATCCGGCTCCCACATCAGGTCGCTCAAAGTCAGCACGTGTTGGGTTCCTCTCTCCTTGGCCTTCACAACGATTCGGGGCCGGCGACTATTCCGGATGTCGGATCCCGCAAGGCCGGTAGCAAGCACGGTTTCGCGACACTTACCCGTCTTGCGTTCTCACATACCCGAGGACCCAAAACCTTGCTTCGTGTCATCGCTCGTCCACTGGACCGACGACGTGACCGAGACGACGCCTTCCACACGGTTCGCGAGTTCCTCCAGGAGCCTGGCCTCGGTGAGCGTGGGGACGGAGCCACTGATCGACACGGCACCGTCGACGACCTCGATCCTGATGTCAGCGTCGTGGAGCTGGAGCACCCCGAGTGCGACATCCTCGTACACCTCGTCGCGCAGCGCATCGTCGGGACGGGCGAACACCGCCATCACGTCGGCCCGGGAGATGATGCCCTCGAGTTTCCCGTCCGGAAGCACCACCGGAAGGCGCTTGACCCCCAGTTCGGACATCTTCCGAGCGGCCTCTGTGACGGTGGAGGCACGATCGATCGTATGTGGCGTCTTCGTCATCGCGTCGGACACGGTGCGGGCCTGCAGCGGCTCGGTCTCGCCGAACACGCTCGCGAGCAGCCTTCGCCTCTGACGACCCCATGATCGGTTCGCCTCCGCGGTCACGAAGTCCGCCTCGGTGATGATGCCGATGACTCGACGATCATCGTCGACGACGGGGATTCCACTGATCCCTCCCCGGACCATCATGGTCGCGGCCTCCTTGAGCGCCGCATCCGGCCCGATGGTCATCACCTCGGTCGTCATCACGTCGCCGACCTTCATCGACGGACCTCCTGTGTCGTTGTCGCTGCGAAGGCTAGAGGCTCGGTGGCGACTTGACCAGACGCACGAATGCTCGAAGCACGAACGGGATACCGTTACGCTTGACGAGCCAGTGTTCATGCCTGTTCCGAGCGGGGTAGAGAGTGTCTTTGAAGGTCATCCACCAGGGCAATGAGAACGTCGTCGACGATGTCACGATGGCGCTCATCGGGTCCGACGCGTCGGCGACGGTTCGAATCGTCAGGCCAGGCATCTCCCGGCGTCACGCCGTCATCTCATTCGACGGCGCCACATGGAAGATCGAGGACGCAGGCTCCCGCAATGGCACCTTCAAGGACGGAAAGCGGATCCAGACGCTCGCGATCGAGGGACCGACGACGCTCTATCTCG
>JAWOGV010000393.1:0-3143 GCA_046496605.1 Acidimicrobiia bacterium
GAGATCGCGGGCCACCGTGAGCAACCCGCCCTGGGCGTCGTTCTCCATGGACTCGATGATCCCGGATGCAGGCACGTCCAGGAACGCCGCCAGGTTCCTCGCAAGCAGTTCCCGGTCAGAGCCGTCGATGAGGGCGAGATCGATTACGGCTGCGAGAGCGGATCTCGTTCCTGCGAGCTTCACGCCGTTGCGGTCGAAGATGTCGCCTCGGGGAGCAGGGGTCGGAACGACACGGACCTGGTTCCTCTCGGCGCGTTCCTCATAAGCCTGGACCTCGGTGACCTGCATCGTCCACAGACGGAGGGTGAGGAGGGCGAGCAATGCGAAGAACACGGCGCCGATGACTCCGAGCCGAAGCGATGTGTTCACGAGGCCCACTTCCTGTCACGAGGGGCGAATGCGTACCGCAGAGCCCAGAAGACGGGGTATGCCAGCACGAGGTTCCACACGGCGGGGAGAACGATCTTCGCCACGACGTTCGGTTCCCCGACGGTCTCCTGTCCGAAAAGGGTACCGAGAAACACGTATACGAGGCCTCCGAATACCGTGAGCACGAGGGCTGCGACGAGCGACATGAACACGCTGTCGGAGAATCGGGCGCGGAACCGCCCCGCGACATACGCGACGGCCGTGTAGGCCATCGCCCACAGCCCAAGCGTCCCGGAGCCGATGAGGTCGACCAGGATCCCTGCGGTGAAGCCGAGGAGGACGAGGTACTCGGTCTCGATGTGCGGGGCGACGCCGATGAGGACGAGCATGACGAGGGCAGGCGCGACGCCGAACGGTTCGATTCGGCCCGCAGCGAAGACCGTTGTCTGGATGACGATGGCAACGACGACTGCGATGAGCGAGATCACGATCCGTGATCGACGCATCACCCGTCCCCCGTCGCCGCCGGATCGATCGAGGGATCAGGAGATGTGGGGACGACTCCGCCCTCGAGGCCGGCATCGATTGGCGAGAACCCGACGATGACCTTGACATAGTCGATCTGGGAGAGGCTCGCTGCCGGCTCGACGACCGACCGGAGGACGAAACCGACCTCCGCCGCCGCCGTCTCGGCAACCGTCCCCACGACGAGACCCGGTGGGAAGCGCGACCCATCCGTGACGACGAGCGCCCCCTCGTAGATCGGCTGGCTCGCTCGGAACATCTCGAGCCTGAGTGGTCCCTCTCCCCGACCGGACACGATGCCCGTCTCATTCGTCGACTGCACGCGGACGCCGATCGAGACGAGCGGATCGGTGATCAACCGGACGCGGGCGTCGTTCGCCGATACGAGGTCCACCCTCCCGATGAGCCCGTCCTCGTCGACAACCGCCTGACCGACGAGGATGCCGTCGTTGGCCCCCTTGTCGATGTATCGGACGTTGTCGAAGGGTGTCGCGCCCGAGGAGTAGATACTGGCCGTCACGGTCGAGAGCTGCTCGGCCAACTCGAGGCCGTTGATCAGCTCGAGCTGGGTCACCTGCTCCTCGAGGGCATCGGTGGCGCGAACCTGGGCCTCGAGTTCACGCACACGGCCCTCGAGGCGGGTGTTCTCGTCGCGCAGGCCCGCGAGGTTGGACACGCCGTCGACGAATCCGACGACGGGGCTCACGACCCAGTCGGTTGCCTTCTGGAACGGCGTGAACACGGATTGCGTGCCTTCGCGGAGGACGTCGCCAACCGCGTTCGTCTCCGATCTCACGTCGAAGGTCGCAATCATGAACCCGACGGCGACCAGTGCGAGGAACAGGATCGTCGTCCTGTTCGGTCTGCGCCCTGATTGGGGGAACACAGGAGGTACCGGCCCCGGCTAGGTGCGGCCCGACGACTGGAGCACGGCGTGGAGCACGTCGAACTCCTCAAGGCATGCTCCCGACCCGAGGACGACGCTGTGCAGCGGTCGATCGGCCGTCACGATCGGCATGCCGGTCTCGTGGGCAAGGCGAACGTCGAGTCCCTTGAGATACGCTCCGCCGCCCGTGAGGACGATTCCGCGCTCCATGATGTCCGCTGCCAACTCGGGCGGCGTCTTGTCGAGGGTGTACTTGACGGCATCGACCACCGCTTCGACCGGTTCCTCGATCGATTCGCGGATGGCGGCACTCGACAGGACCACGGTCTTCGGCAAGCCCGAGATCAGGTCACGGCCGCGGACCTCGGCTGCGGGCTCATCCGCGTACGGCCACGCCGAACCGATCGCCATCTTCACCTGTTCAGCCGTGCGCTCGCCGAGCATGAGGCTGTGTTCCTTCTTGACCCAGTTGATGATCGACTCGTCGAGCTCGTCGCCGCCGATGCGGATCGACTTGGAGACCACGATGCCGCCGAGGGAGATCACGGCGACCTCCGTCGTTCCGCCACCGATGTCGACGACCATCGACCCTGTCGGTTCGTGTACGGGCAGACCGACCCCGATCGCCGCCGCCATCGGTTCCTCGATCGTGTAGGCGCGCCTCGCTCCTGCGTGATAGGCCGCTTCCTCGACCGCTCGACGCTCGACCGCCGTGATGCCGGAAGGAACGCAGATCACGATCCTGGGACGTGCAGCGAACCGACCGGTATGGACCTTGTCGATGAAGTACCGCAGCATCTTCTCCGTCACATCGAAATCCGCGATGACCCCGTCGCGAAGGGGTCGGATCGCCTGGATGTACGACGGGGTGCGCCCGATCATCCGCTTCGCCGCCATGCCGACCTCGAGCGGCTTGTTGTCGCGCGTGTTGATGGCAACGACGGATGGCTCGTTCAGAACGATGCCCTGGCCGCGCACGAACACGAGCGTGTTCGCGGTGCCGAGGTCGACCGCCATGTCGCGCCCGGCGAAAGAGAGAAGGCTGTTCATCCTATGGGTACCTGCCGTGGAGTGCGCCAAGTGTACCTCCCCGATCGGCAATCAGCCCTGGGAAAGGGCGTATCGCCGTCGCGAGGAGGCAGCACCGGATCGCGCCTCAGCCGAAGAAGATGGAGAGCTCCCTCTTGGCGCTCTCCGGGGAGTCGGATCCGTGGACGATGTTGTGGGTGATCTCGAGGCCGAGGTCGCCACGAATCGTCCCCGGCGAGGCGTGCGCGGGGTTCGTGACACCCATCAGCGTTCGCGCAACATCGATGGCACCTTCGCCCGACCACTCCATCGCGACGACGGGACCCGACGTGAT
>JAWOGV010000409.1:0-4676 GCA_046496605.1 Acidimicrobiia bacterium
GTGATCTCGCGGCGGCCGTAGTGGCCGCATCGGAGCTCGCAGACGACACGGCGAATCAGATCCGGCGTGGAGGCCACGCCCTCAGCAGCACCGCCCACTCCCTCGATGTGCGATACATCGGCCAGGCCCACGAGATCACCGTCGACTGGGATGTCGCTGAGGCGATCGAGGTGGTGGTCGACCGCTTCGAGGACGTCCACACGCGCCGCTACGGGTTCGCGCGACCAGGAGACCCCATCGAGGTCGTCGCGGTGCGGGCGGCGAGCCTCGGCACCGCTCCGCTCACCGTTCGGCCCACTCTCGATGCAGGATCCGACGCAGGACAACCCGTTGAGCGCCCGGTCGTATGCCGCGACGGAGTCCGTCGACGTGCTTCGGTGCTGCATCGCGTCTCGCTCGCCGAGGGCGCCATCGTCGACGGCCCCGCCATCATCGAGGAGTCCGGCGCGACCACCTTCATCGACATCGGTGAACGTGCCGTCGTCGGAGACGACCGCTCGCTCGTGATCACCTGGTGAGGCCGACCCCTTCGTGCACGATTCCTAGAGTGGGACGATGACCGACCCTCCTGGAGACCTCGCCGCCCGTGGCGCCGCCCGGATCGCCTGGATCCGCTCCCGCATGCCCCTGCTCGCCGAACAGCGACGCCGGTTCGGCGAGTCGCGACCATTCGCGGGCCATCGCGTGGGCATGTCCCTGCACCTCGAGCCGAAGACCGCCGTCCTGCTCGAGACCCTGCAGGCGGGCGGAGCCGAGATCATCGCGACCGGCAACCACGGCTCGACGCAGGACGACGTGGTCGCCCACCTACGGGGCCTCGGCATGACCGTCTACGGCCGGCGGGCCGACACCCTCGAAGAGCACCACGCGAACCTCGCCGCGGTGGATGCCGCCGGGCCGAGCATCCTTCTCGACAACGGCGCCGACCTCGCGGCACTCGCCGCCGCACGCGTCGATCCCGCCGCCGTGGCTCGTGGCGACGCCACCGGGGGCACGGGCATCGTCGGTGGCACGGAGGAAACGACGAGCGGCGGGATGCGGCTCCGTACCGAACTCGCCGGTCGGATCCCGTTTCCGGTCGTCGTCATCAACGACTCCGTGCTGAAGGCCATTGGCGAGAACAAGCATGCCGTCGGGCAGTCGGTCGCGGAGAGCCTGATGCGCATCACCAACCTGCGCATCCCCGGTCGACGGTTCCTCGTGGTCGGCTACGGCTGGTGCGGGCGCGGGATCGCGCAGTATCTGCGCTCGCTCGGCGGCAAGGTGTCGGTCGTCGAGATCGACGAACTCAAGGCCTTCGAGGCCGCATGGGACGGGTACCGCGTGGGTTCGATCGAGGACCTCGCAGGTTGGGCAGAGGTCATCATCACCGCGACAGGCCACCCCGGTGTCGTGACCGACCCCGTGTTCGACTCCCTCATCGACGGTGCCGTCCTGGCGAACGCGGGGCACTTCCCGTTGGAGATCGACGTGCCCGCCCTGTACGCCCGTGCGACGGGTCGAACAGTCCTCGACGAGGCGATCGAGCGCATCGACCTTCCCGACGGGCGGCATGTGATCCTCCTCGCGGAGGGCCGCATGATGAACCTCGCAGGGCGAGAACCGAAGGGCAACTCGATCGAGGCGATGGACCTCGGGTTCCTGCTCCAGGCGCTCTCGCTCGAGCGCGTCGCCTTGGCGGTAACCCGCGGCGGACTGGTCGCCGGCGCGCAGCGAGTGCCTGACGACATCGAGCGTGACATCGCGAGGCGAATGCTCGCCGCAATGGGCGCCGACCGTTGAGCGTCGACACGATCGCGCTCGAAGTCGCGCGCCATCAGCTCGCCCGCATCGCCGAGGACATGGGGATCGTCCTGCGCAACACCTCGTTCTCGCCGAACATCAAGGAACGACTCGATTGTTCAGCGGCGGTGTTCACGCCCGAGGGTGGGATGCTGGCACAGGCCGAGCACATTCCCGTCCACCTCGGGTCGATGCCGGCTTCGGTCGCGGCGGTCATCGACAGGTTCGGCACGGACCCCGCACCCGGTCATCAGTTCGCCGTGAACGACCCGTTCGCAGGAGGGACCCACCTGAACGACCTGACCCTCGTTCGTCCCGTCCACGTCGGAACGCGACTCGTCGGATGGGTGGGGAACCGTGCACACCACGCGGACGTCGGTGGTGAGGCGCCCGGGTCCATGCCCGCACATGCGACCGAGGTCACCCAGGAAGGCATCGTCGTTCCACCGATGGTCGCCGTCGTGGCCGGCGCGTGGGCCGACCCGTTCCTCCTGCCGTTCCTCGCAGCGACCCGCACCCCTGCGGAGCGACGCGGTGACCTGAGTGCCCAGCTCGGTGCGAACGAGGCGGGGGCGCAGAGGCTCGCGGCCCTCGTGGAGCGCATTGGACCCGACGCGTTCACGGCGATGTCGCTCGCCCTGGGTGACTACGGCGAACGCCGGATGGCACACGCGATCGAAGCCCTCCCGGACGCAACGGTGTCGTTCACCGACCACATGGAATGGAAGGGGATGCTCCTCCCGATCACGGTCCGGGTGACGATCTCGGGTAGCGATCTCGTGGCCGACTTCAGCGACACATGCGATCAGATCGCCGGCAACATCAACGCGGTACGGGCCGTGACGGGATCCTGCCTGTCCTACGCAGTGCGCGTCGCGACAGACCCGACGATCCCCGCAACGGGAGGCGCGCACCGGCCCTTGCACCTCATCACGAGGCCGGGGTCGCTCGTCGATGCGCTGGCTCCCGTCGCCGTTGCGGCGGGGAACGTCGAGACCTCACAGCGGATCGCGGATGCCCTGCTCGGTGCCCTCGCCATGATCGCCCCCGACCGGATACCGGCCGCAAGCCAGGGAACCATGAACAACGTCCTCATCGGGAACGACCGCTTCGCGTACTACGAGACCGTCGCCGGAGGACAGGGGGCGCGCCCCGGCCGTGACGGCCAATCCGGCATCCAGACCGGGATGACGAACACGAAGAACACCCCGATCACGTCCCTCGCAACCCACTACCCCTTCGCCGTCACGCGGTATCGGCTCCGAAGGGGAAGCGGTGGCGACGGGGCCTTCGTCGGTGGTGAGGGCATCGAGCGGGAGATCACGTTCGGTGAGGACGCCGTCGTTTCGCTCATGGGCGAGAGGCGCCTCACCGCACCGTGGGGGGTCGCAGGCGGGGCACCCGGAGCACCCGGCGAGGATTGGCTGTTGCGGGGCGATGGCACCACGGAGCGACTCCCATCGAAGTGCACCTTCGATGTCGCATCCGGTGACAGGCTCCTCGTACTCACCCCCGGCGGCGGGGGTTGGGGTCGCGCCGGGGCGTAGGCGGGGCTGAACGACACCCGCCGTGTACCGTTGCGACATGCCCCTCGTCGCCGATCTCGAACGGTTGCTCGGGCCCGAGCGTGTCCATCACCATCCCCTCGATCTCGCCGTGTACGCGAAGGATGCGGGCGTTCGCTCAGGGACCGTTCTCGCCGTCACCCTTCCGGAAACGACCCAGGAGGTCGCGGCGGTCGTTCGGATCGCTGCGAGCCACGGCGTCCCGGTCGTCCCGAGGGGAGCGGGAACCGGCCTCGCCGGTGGTGCGGTCTCGGTCGTTCCCGGCGTGCTCGTCGTGCTGACCCGACTCGACGGCATCCATGACATCGACCCTGTCGGTCGGACCGTGTGGGTCGGGCCCGGCGTCATCAACCTCGACCTGACGCACGCGGTCACGACGCACGGTCTCCACTTCGCCCCCGATCCGTCCTCACAACAGGCATGCACGATCGGCGGGAACGTGGGGACGAACGCCGGAGGGCCCCATTGCCTCGCAGACGGATCCACGGCTGCACATGTGCTCGCTGTAGAGATGGTCACCGCCGCTGGCGATGTCGTCATGGTCGGGGGCGAGATGCCCGATCCGCCGGGCCTCGACCTCCGGGCGGTCGTCGTCGGGTCCGAGGGAACGCTCGGCATCGTCACCCGCGTGCTCGTCAAGCTCACCGACGACCCTCCGGACGTCGCGACGATCCTCATCGGGTTCCCTTCGGTCACGTCGGCCGCAGCGACCGTCGGGGCGATCATTGCAGGAGGAATCGTGCCCGCCGCGCTCGAGATGATGGACCGCGCAATGGTCGCCGCTGTCGAGCGATTCGTTCATGCCGGATACCCGCTCGACGCGGAGGCGGTACTCCTTGTCGAGGTCACCGGCGTCCCGGCTGCGGTTGCGGAGGAGGCCGACATCATCGCTGGCATGGCCGCCGAGCATGCGGCGACGACGGTTCGGATCGCCGCCAACGCCGGCGAGCGCGCACTGCTGTGGAAGGGTCGGAAGTCGGCCTTCGGTGCCGTCGCCCAAATGGCGCCCGACTACTACCTGCACGACACCGTCGTGCCGCGCACGGCACTCGTCGCGGTCCTCGAACGGATCTACGAGATCGGCGACCGATGGGGCCTCTCGATGCTGAACGTCTTCCACGCCGGCGACGGCAACCTCCATCCACTCGTCGCCTTCGATGCACGGGAACCCGGCATGCTCGAGCGCGTCCACGAGGCCGCAACGGAGATGGTGGTGGCGTCCATCGAAGCGGGTGGATCGCTCACGGGTGAGCACGGGGTGGGTGTCGAGAAGCGCGACCTCATGCGGCTCGTCTTCTCGGATCTGGATCTCGACGCCCAGGCACGGAT
>JAWOGV010000045.1:0-3484 GCA_046496605.1 Acidimicrobiia bacterium
GTCCACCGGATCACTCGAGTGGGTTCCGCAGTCCACGACCGTGTGTCCCTGCTCCTTGAGTCGGAACCCGATCCGCTCCTTCAGCGCGAAGCCACCGTGGTCCGCACCGATGGCGATGATGCCCTCAGCGGCACCGGCCACCTTCCCAGGTTGGGCCGCATCCGGCTCGGAAGGCGACCGGGCCTCCGACACCGCTTCCGGGGGCCCGCTGTCACCGGAACCCACGAGACCATCGACGATCCGCTGGACCATCGCGCGGACGTCGGCTTCGATGTTGGGATCGCGTGCGGTCACGGTGGAATCGTCTCCTCCGAAACCATCCTAGATACGGCACCACAGGCAACGAGGTGAGTCCAGCCGATAGGATCACCCAGCATGGATGCGACGACCCGTTGGGAGACAGAGGCATTGCGCTCAGGTGGCGCGGGTCGGACATCGCCGCCCCGCCCGAGCGCGAAGCACGCATCACACGCGTCCGCCCGACACGGGGATCCCCTTGCGGGTGGATCGTGGGTGACGCTACGGGAAGCCGAGGCGGCCACGGGTATCCCCACGAACACCCTTCGCAAATGGGTTCGTCGGGCGGGAGTCAGCTCGTACCTGGAGTCGGATGGGGAGACGCAGGTTCGGATGATCGACCTCGAGGCGGTCGTGGCTCGCGCCGCCGAGCTCGGGAGGGACATCGAGCTCGTCGACACCGAACGAGTAGACACCGATCACGGTGAATCCGAGCTCCACCTCACCCTACGGGATACCGACTCCACGACGCCACACGTCGTCGAGGAACCCGGTCCGGACACCGTCGACGACCAACCCGCTGCGCCCGGCGGCGAGACGATGATCGTCCCCATCGACGCGTGGAACAAGATGCTGACCCAGTTGGGCAACCTCCACGAGGCAGGTCAACAGCTCGCCGATGCCCGCGAGAGGGCGGCCAAAGCCGAAACGGAAGCCGAGTTCCTCAGGCAGCGCCTCGCCGAGATCCGGGCAGGAGACGTCACTGCCCCTGCGGCGGGCGGTGAGGATGCTTCGAGCGAGGATGAGGTGAGCGAGGATGGGGGACCCACCACCCCCGAGGCGAGTGAGCCCGCCACCACGTCCTATTGGCGGTATGTCACGACCGGTTGGCGGAGCCGCAAGCGCCGTTGACGAGACCTCGTTGTGAGGTCGATGCGCACTTCATCGCGCTCCGCTCGCGAGCCGGTACCCCCTCCACAGCAGGACGATCCCCACGGCGAGAGACACCGAAAGCGCTGCTGACTCTCCGAATGCGGTCAGGGAGCCGCCGAGTGCGGGAACCAACACTCCTGCCACGATGAGCAGGTTCCCACGGGCGAGCTGCGGATTCTGCCGCCGGACCCGAATCGCCGTCGTCACCGACAGGCCGACGACGACGACCGTTCCGAGGGCGCCCGAGACCGCGGCGAACATCCGGGGACCCGGCAGGGTGAGCGCGTCGATCGAGAACGTGAACCCGAACACATCGCTCCCCTCCGGGATCCCCGTGGCGGGAAGGGCACCGAGGAACGGCGCCAGGAACGTGGCGAAGAACCCGAAGACGATCCACAGCGTTGTCACGCGCAGCGCCGCACGCCCGGCGCGCTCGTTCGCAAGGGCGACGGACCCGGCCGCGAGCAGAGGGATGTTCGCAATCGCACCGAAGAAGTAGAAGCTCCGAAAGCTGAAGGAGGACCATCCGAACGCCAACCCCACGACGAGCGCCCACGTCGCGAGCGCGTACGCCCCGAACGCCCATGTCCAGATCTCGGCGTGGAGTCGCCGGCGCGAACGCCAGCTCACGAAGAGCTCGCCTGCAAACCAGGTGGCGATCGACGCCGCAATCACGGACAGGATGACATCCACGACCGGGAGGGTATCGCCGCACACCGCCACCGCCCTGGTCCCGTTCCGTGCCCGTGTGACGGGTCTCGGGCCTCGCCTATCGTTCCACGAACATGGAAACGATGTTCAGCACGGTCGGCCTCCGCCACGCATACGGTGACGTGGCAGCGCTCCACACGCTCGACGTCGACGTGCCGGAGGGCAGGATCGGTCTCGTCGGCGCGAACGGTGCAGGCAAGTCGACCCTCATCAAGATCCTGCTCGGCATCCTCACACCGACGACAGGGTCCGCCTCGGTGCTCGGCCTCGACGCGAGCACGAGGATGATCGACATCCGATCGAATGCGGGATACATGCCCGAAGGTGCATGCCTACCGCTCGATCAGACGGCGGCCGACTTCCTCGTGTACGCGGCGGGCACGGCGGGTCTGCCTCCGGACGCCGCACGCCAACGAGCGTCCGACGTCCTGACACTCGTCGGGCTCGATGACGAACGGTTCCGGTACCTCGGGGACTTCTCGACGGGGATGAAACAGCGCGCCAAGCTCGCACAGGCGATCGTGCACGATCCGAAGCTGGTCTTCCTCGACGAGCCGACATCGGGCCTCGACCCGAGTGGGCGCGAACAGATGCTCGACCTGATCGCTCGCCTCGGGGGCTTCGGCATCGACGTCGTCGTCTCATCGCACGTGCTTCGCGACATCGAGCGGACATGTGAATGGGTCGTCATGCTCGACCAGGGAACCCTCCTCCACTCCGGTCCCATCGGCGGAGAGGAAGCAGGGACGACGGTCCGACTCGAGGTCAATGGACCGGTGGACCCCGTGGCCGAGCGGCTCGAACGCGCAGGCGCATCCATCGAAGTCGACGGGCGGCGAATCCTCGTGTCGCATCCCGACAGGGACGTGTTCGACACGATCCGCGATGCGACCGCGGAGGCCGGTGCGAGCATCCGGAGGCTCGACGCGGGCGCGGCAACGCTCGAGGAGCTCTTCCTGCGAGGGGGGCGGCCGACGTGAGCGAAACGGGAGCCGTCTACGACCTCGGATACACGCCATACGACGGTGAGCGACGCGGGCGACGAGGTGCCAGACGCACCGTGTTCGCCGACGGGGTGCGCAGGGTCCTCGGCATCCGCAGGAAGGGGAGGCGAAAGATCCTGCCGTGGCTCCTCGTCTCGATCGCAGTTCTTCCGCCGATCGCCTTCGTGGGGATCAGCTTCTTCATCCCGATCGACCTGGAAGAGGCCTTCAATGCCTCCCAACAGCACGCCCAGTTCTTCCAGCTCGGCGGCACGATTGCGATGATCTTCGTGGCCCTCGCCGCACCGGAGCTCCTCATACCCGACCGGCGGGACGGTGTCCTCTCCATGCTGTCGTCGCGTCCGATGACGTCGAACGACTACCTCGCAGCACGCTTCGCCAGCCTCATCGCCATCGTCGGCGGATTCCTCCTCATCCCCCAGGTCGTCCTGTACGTCGGACAAGCGGCAGTCGACAAGGATGGCCTGTTCCAGGGACTGATCGACGGCGTACCGGACCTCCCGCGCATCGTGTTCGTCGCAGCGATCTATGCGACCGCGTTCGTCCCCTTGAAAAATGTAAGAAATTCTTCAGTAAAGGTAGAAAAAATTAGCTGTTCA
>JAWOGV010000164.1:0-2862 GCA_046496605.1 Acidimicrobiia bacterium
GGTTCGCAGGCCCTCGAACTCCGACCCGGCCCTGCGACGCACCGCCGCGAGCGTCTCGGTGTAGTACGGCACATCCCAGGTAGGCATCGGGTTCCGGGACTCGATCCGATGCTGCTCGGCCGCTCCGATGAGTCGAGCCGCCACGTCGTGCTCGTCTGGCACGAGGAGCACACGCGCAGTGACCTCGATGACCCACACCGTCTGTCGGTCGACCGACCGGTCGATGGCTCGTCGGAGTGCAGTCTCCACCGAGCGAACGGCACGTTCACGATCCGTTTCGAGGCAGGCGATCGCCGAGAAGGTGTGTGCCGAGATGGAATCGAACAGCAATCCTGCTTCGTCGGCAAGCCTGGCGCTCTCCCGGAAGAGGGCGAGGGCGTCGTCGGCGTCACCCTGTCGAAGGAGGAAGGATCCATGGGTGATCAGTGCGCCGCAGAGCGACACGGAGGTGATCGCGTCTCTCGCCGCTGCCTTCGTTTCGTCGATGAGCGATAGCACGTAGCCGGGAGCGACGCTCGGCCGGTGGTCGGATACGGTGAGGGCTGCGATCTCATTGACGAGAGCCCATACCGTGCCGTCCGTGGCGCCGATCCTACGCCCGATCGTCCTGGCTCGCCTGGCGATCTGGATCACGTCCGCTGCTGACCCCGGCTCCTGCCAGAGCTTCGTGACGCACAGGTTCAGGAGTGCGCCGAGGAGGCCCCACTCATCGTCGAAACGTTCGTAGATGTCGATCGCTGTCTCGGTCAGGACGAGGTCGCCCGCTGGATCACCGAGGGCGTCGGATTCGCCGACGAGGACCATGATGGTGTCAGCGATGAGCAGTTCGTCACCCGTTTCGCGTGCCAACACGAGCGCACGATCGATATGGTCGGGGCCGCTCCCCGGAGATCGACCGGCAGCGGCCGCCGCAGCGAGGAGGGCATGGACCCGGGCACCGACCTCGGGTTCGGCTGCGTCGATGTGGCCGAGGCACGCCTCACCCCATCTGACAGCCTCGTCGATATGGAAGTCCGCGATCCAGAACCAGGCGATGGATGCGACCATGCGGACCATGCGGACGTGATCACGGGTGTTCTCGAGGTGCTCGAGGGCCCGCCGGATGTTCGTCATGTCGGCCCGCAGCGCCATGATGATGCTGATTCGATCAGATCCACGTTTGCCGTCATCGGCTCGGGCGGCGATGTCGAAGAATGCTGCGGCATGCCTGTCGAGAACCTTCCCAACGTCACCCGTCTCGTCGAGTCGCTCGAGGGCGAACAGTCGGAACGGCTCGAGGAGGCCGAACCGGTCGACTCCCTGCTCGTATCGCACGACGAGGGATTGGTCGACAAGTGCTTCGAGGTGATCTGCTATGCCGTGTCGGAGGTCATCGTCGGAGGTGGAGACCTGGGTAGCGGCGTCGGCGGTGAAGCCACCGACGAAGGACCCGAGCGTCCTGAAGAGCGCCTGCTGGTCGCCTGTCAACAGGTCGTAACTCCAGTCGATCATGGCTCGCATCGTTCGGTGTCGGCTGTCCATGGTGCGGCTGCTCCCGAACGCGGCGAGGCGGTCGCTCAGGAGCGCGGGGAGGGCCTCGAGACCGATGGTCCGGACCCGCGACCCGACGAGCTCGATTGCCAGGGGCATGCCGTCGACGATGCGACAGATGTCCGCCACTGCACGGGCGTTGACCTCGGAGCGCGCGATCCGGTCTCCTGCGTCCTCTGCCCGCTCGACGAGCAGACGCGAGCTGTCGAATCGGGACAGATCCTCCCATGTCGCATCTTCGGGTGGTACCTCGAGTCCGGGAACGGGGAGCACGAACTCGCCAGGAACGTGGAGGGGCGCTCGAGACGTGACGAGGACACGTAGGTCCGGCGCCCGCTCGAGGACCTGGATCACCACCCGTGCGACATCCTCGAGCAGGTGCTCGCAGTTGTCGAGAATCAACAGGGCCTCCCTGAAGTGCAGGAACCCGAGCACCTCGGCGCTCGACGTGGCCTCCTGATCGATCGACGACAGGCCCAGTGCGCGCCCGATGGCCCGGAAGATGTCGTCCCCCGCAACGGAAGGAGCGAGGTCGACGATCCAGACACCCGCCGCGAATCGCTCGATGTGGGTGCGGGCAAACTCGATGGCCAGCCGGGTCTTCCCCGATCCACCTACCCCGAGGATGGTCACGAGCCTGCGAGCCTCGAGCCTGGTGTCGATCTCGGCAATCTCTTCTCCTCGCCCGATGAACGTCGTGAGCGCGGACGGAAGGTTGCTCGCTCTGGGTCGAGGGGGAGCAAGCCCATCGTCGTGGAGCAGCACTCTTTCCTCGAGATCCCGCAGTTCAGGTGAGGGTTCGAGGCCCAGGTCCTCCCCGAGCGCCGCTCGCGCCCGCTGGTAGGCCTCCAAGGCATCGCTCTGTCGACCCTCCCGATACAGCGCCGTCATGAGCGCCGACCATGACCGCTCGCTGTACGGGTGCGCCTCCAACAGGCCTTCGAGTTCAGGTATGGCCTCCAGGGTGCGACCCACGGCGACGAGTGCCCTGGCGCGGCCCTCCCGCGCGATGCGGTACGCCTCTGTCAACCTGCGGCTCTCGGCCTGGGCGAACTCGGCGTCCCGGGCATCCGTGAACGGATGCCCGCGCCACAGGGTGATCGCCTCGTCGAGGAGCGTGAGTGCGTGCGATGGATCATCGACTGAGATGGCGCGTGTCGTCAGTGTCTCGAAGCGCTGTGCGTCGATGTCCTGGGCGTCGATGAGGAGGCGGTACCCGTCGTGAGCCGTCTCGATCAGGCTTGCGTCCCCCAGCGACTCGCGCAGTTTCCACACGTGGTACCGAAGGGCGTTGGGCGGGTTCTTCGGCGCCTCGGTTGGCCAGAGTGCATC
>JAWOGV010000183.1:0-4548 GCA_046496605.1 Acidimicrobiia bacterium
GACCCGATTGGGTCCCCGGACCTGGTCATCTCGCCTGGTCAGTCGATGAAGCGAATCGTCGCCGGATAGCGGTATGTCACACCGTTGGAAGCCCTGATCGTTCCCACGATCACGAGGACGAACCAGCTGATCACGACGACGGGAACGAGGAGGATCCCGACGAGGACGATGATCGCGAACAGCGATGCCACGAAGTAGATGGCCATCGAGATGTTGAAGTTCAACGCCTCCTTGGCCTGGTCCGCTGCAAACGGGTCGTCCTTCTTCATGAGCCACACCACCAGTGGTCCGACGAGTGAAGGGATTCCGATGAACTGGACGAACGCGGACAGATGTCCGATGGCTCCCCAGTTCCTCGACTCGGTGGAGAGTCCTGTTTCGATGGGTTGTGTTGTCATCAGCGGTCCTTTCTCGACATGCTCCGCACATCGTCCACCGCCACGGCCTTCACCGCCATTGGGGATTCCCCCGATCCGACCCCGAGATCCCCGTGCAAGGATCCGGGGCCGGGGTGCCGCTCACGACGTCCGTCGCGGCGGTCCCGGGAAGAAAGCGTTCGTCCTCGCCACGTAGTCGGCGTACTGCGGCTTCGTCCTCGTGAGGCTCTTCTCGAGCAGCGTCACGCCCGACACCCTGAGCAGGAGGAAGCTCATGACGACCGGAGCGAAGAACGTCCACCATGCCCCGGCCGATGCCGCGATGAGGTACAGACCCCACCACACGGTGAAGTCGCCGAAGTAGTTCGGATGGCGCGAGAGCCGCCACACGCCCGAGTCGAGGACCTTGCCCCTGTTGTCCGGATTGGCCTTGAATCGCGCGAGCTGCAGGTCCGCGGCCGTCTCCCATGTGAGACCCACCGCCCACACCGCGATCCCGACGGCCGTGAGGGCGCCGATCTGCGCAGTGGATCCCGATGTTGCCTGCTGCGGCATCGAGATGACCCACATCAGTATTCCCTGCAGTCCGAAGACGACGATGAGGCTCGTGTAACGGAACGAGGGGCCACGCCCTTCCCGCATCCGCGCATAACGCGGATCCTCGCCGTGGCCGAGATTCCTCCACGCGAGGTACCCGGACAGGCGAAGACCCCATAGCGTGGTCGCTCCCACCATGACCACGGAGACCGGTCCCCACTCGCCAACGGTGAGGGCGGTAGTCCAAGCGACGAGCACGAAGCCGGAACCCCACGCGATATCGACGATGGAAACGTCCGAGATGATCAGGCTGATGAGCCACACGACGAGCATCAGGGCGGCAATGGTCGCCACGCCGACGAGGTAGGGATTCATTGGCCCATCACGCCTCGAACGGTACACCACGCGGCCACCGACGGCGGGCGTCCCGGCTAACGTCGTCAGCCATGCCACGAGACCCCGTAGCAGTCCGGCTGCATGTCCTCGAGATCCCGCTGAGGGAGCCGTTCCGAACCGCGACCGGCCGGATCGATCGGCGCACGACCGTCCTGGTGGAGGTCGGTCACGACGTGGTCGGATGGGGTGAGGCAGCGCCCTATCCGGGCCAGGACGAGACGATCGCCGAACTCGTGGCCCGAGGCCGCGAAGGCATTGCCACCCCGACCCTCGCGGCTGCAATCGACGAGGCTGTGAGCGACCGTGGTGCCCTGCTCTCGGGGGCATCGCTCCTGCCGAGCACGACGACGACGGTGCCCGTGTCGGTATCGGTCGGGATCGATGGAGCCCTCGACCGGGTCGAGATGCTGTCCGAACAGGGCATTCGGGCGTTCAAGGTCAAGGTTGCCCCCGGCGAGACGCAGCACCTGATGGCGATTCGTGACCGGCATCCTGATGTCACGCTGGGTGTCGACGGGAACCGTTCCTTCCCCGCCCTCAGCGACGACGACCGGGTCACGCTGACCGGGGTGCGCCCCGTCTACATCGAGGAGCTCTTCGCGGATTGGCGGTCGCCGGCCGCGATCGACTTCGCACACACCAGCGGAATCCCGATGTTCGCCGACGAGACCGCAGCGACGATCGACGGAGCGCTCCGCGCACTCGACATGCCATCTGTCGCCGGTGTGACGATCAAGCCAGGACGCCTCGGGTGGAGCGGTGCGCTCGCCGTCGTGGAAGCAGCGACGAGGCTCGGAAAGCATTGGCGTGCGTCAGGGCTCATCGAGACAGGCATCGGGAGGGCGTACACCGACCTCCTCGCCTCGGACCCGACCGCCTTCCTCTCCGACGTCGCACCAGCCGAGCTCTTCTTGTGCGCCGACGTGACCGCGTCGAGGTTCGATGGGGGAGTGGTACGGGTGCCGAGCGGTCCGGGACTCGGAGTCGTGCCCGATCCCGACCTCCTCGCCGAATACCGCACCGACCTCATCGAGGTCGAGGTCGTCACCTGATCGGCATTCCCAGACCGCGGCTGATCACGAGGCGCTGGACCTCGGAGGTTCCCTCGCCGATCTCGAGGATCTTGGAGTCGCGATACTGGCGGGCGACGAGGGTGTCATCCATGAACCCGTAGCCACCGAAGATTTGGGTCGCATCGCGCGTTGCCGTGACCGCGGCCTCGGTCGCATACAGCTTGGCGATCGCCGCCTCCTGCTTGAAGGGCCTGCCGGTGTCCTTGAGCCAAGCGGCGCGGTACGTCAGCAGCCGTGCGGCTTCCGTCATCACCTGGAGATCCGCGATCTTGAATGCGATCGCCTGATAGGACCCGATCGGCTGCCCGAAGCTCTTCCGGTCGAGTGCGTATTGGCGCGACTCGTCGAGACACGACTGCAGGACGCCGACCGCCATCGCGGCGATCGCGATCCGCCCGTCGTCGAGGGTCGCAAGGAACTGGTGGAAGCCCCGGCCCCGCTGACCGAGCAGGTTGCCGGCAGGGACCCGACAGTCGATGAACGTCAGCCCGTGCGTATCGGATGCGCGCCAGCCCATCTTGCGGTACGGGGGCTCGACGACGAATCCGGGAGTCCCCGACGGCACGATGATGGTCGAGATCTCGTCTGGCCCGGTCCGGGCGGTGATCGTCACCAGGCTCGTCATCTCAGAACCCGAGTTCGTGATGAACGCCTTGGCGCCATTGATGATCCATTCATCCCCGTCGAGTTCGGCCCTCGTGGCGGTCGCGCCGGCGTCGGATCCCGCTTCCGGTTCGGTCAGTCCGAAGCCGGCAAGCGTTCGACCGGCGACCAGATCGGGGAGCCACCGCTCCTTCTGTTCGTCGGAGCCGAACTCGTGGATCGGGTTGATACCGAGTCCCACCCCTGCCTCGAGCGTGATCGCCATCGACTGGTCGACCCTGGCGAGCTCCTCGATCGCAATGCACAGGCTCGTGAGGTCGCTGCCGGCCCCTCCCCAGCGGTGGTCGGCGGTGATGCCGAACAGCCCGAGGTCGCCCATCTCCCTGACAACGTCGGCCGGAAAATGATGGTCGCGGTCCCACGCAACGGCGTTGGGGACGATCCTGTCTGTGGCGAACTCCCTGACCATTCCACGGAGTGCCTGCTGTTCGTCGGTGAAGGCGAAGTCCATCGAGCCGACAGGTTAGGTGGCGAGGGCCGGCTGTGGTTCGCCGGTGCGCTCCCTACGCTCAGGACCATGAAGCGGTGGTTCTGGATCGTGGACGCACTCGTCGTCATCGCGTTCGTCGTCGTCGGTCGGGAGGACCACGGGTTCACCTCCGATGGGTGGGATTACCTTCGGGTCGCATCGCCGTTCCTCGTCGGTCTGGGAGTGACGATCCTCGCGTTGCGCGGGAGGATCGACCCCATGAAATGGCGGGCCGGGATCATCCTGGCACTTGGTACCGTGCTCTTCGGGATGCTCCTCCGTCGATGGGTGTGGGACGACGGCACTGCAAGGACCTTCATCGTGGTCACCACAGGGTTCATGGTCGCCGGCATGCTCGGATGGCGGATCATCGCCTCTGGGATCCGGAGGATCGTGGCATCGCGCTCCGTCCCTGCGACCTGACATAGGACCCTCGGGTATCGACACCGCCGCCGCAGGTGCGAGTCAGTCGCTCGACCATCCCCTACTCGGCCGGTGACGGACAGGCCCCTAGGTGCCGTCAGGTGCGGCCCAAATGCTCCTCGCAGATTTCCACGACGCGATCGCTCAGTTGCAGTTCGTCAGCCACTTCGACAAGCCCGACGGCCACACCATCGGGCGTGCCCAAGAAGTGCAGCGCGTGAGTCGCTTCGCCATCGCGCACTGAGTACGTTCGAAGGTCATCATTCGTCGGCACGCGGCCGAAGTGCTCGACTGCACCGGCCATTGCGATGTGGATTTCGGCGATCCGTGGATCAAGCTTCGACCTTTCAGAGTCTATCTGGACCCGCCGGATCCGCTACCGGCGGCATCGAGGCTTTGGCAGTCACATGCGTGCCGATATGTGCGGGTACGATCCGCTCGATGAGCAGGAGAATGGGTGTGGTTTGGATCGCTGGCGATGTCGGTCGAGAAGACCTGATTGTGTTCTGGGGATATTGGGGCAACGACAGTGGGTCGGCCCTCTTGGAGCAGATGCCTGAGTTCGGTTCGGCTGTCGAGGCGATTCGGTGGGGTCTCGAACGCTCGGACG
>JAWOGV010000227.1:0-4903 GCA_046496605.1 Acidimicrobiia bacterium
TCTCCCGACAGCGGAATCCACAAGGAGGCATCCAGGACGAGTGGGATGTCCTCTGGGATCTCTCCGTCGACCCACGTGAGGTTGAACCGCGGTCGACCCTCCGCCTCACGGACGGCTGAGCGCCATCCGGGACCGTCACCGCCGATGAAGACCGAGTCGTACATCAATGGATCGAAGGAGACGCCCACCTGGACGATCGTCGACGTTCCCTGATCCGAGACGTTGAGGAGCTCCACGGTGACGCCCTCGGTGATCTCGAGGCGTGGCTCGTCCTGCGAGAGGGTGAAGGGAACGGCCAGCGGGAACAGGGCAACGGCGTCGGTGATCCGAACAGCTGTGATATCTCCGAGCGTGAACCCCTCTCCGACATCGAAACGCGCGACGCGCGTCGTCGGGTTCGCAGGGCCACCCGGGAAGGAGCCCCGCTCGGTCTCGATGGACCAACCGCGCGGATAGACGTGGTCGAGATCCCCGCTGTCGGTAACGGTCGCCGAACCGCCGCCAGAAGTCGGGAACGGTTCGACCCCGGCGTGCGGTGCGAGTGTCACGAGGTCATAGCTGATCGCGACGGTGGAACCGGAGTTCTCGAGCCCCGTGGGCACGAGGGCGGCGGAACCGATGATCGTCTCGGTCGGGCTGACCTGGAAGGCGACGGGGTCCTGGGGTTGTGTGGTCGACGTCGCGGATGGTGGCAGCGAGGTCGCATCCTCGGCCGTTCGTACCTCACGGATGACCCGCACCCCGACACTGCCGGCGGCGAACGCCCCGAGTGCGAACGCGACGACGATGAGAAGGATCGCTCTCGGTTTCACGCTGCCTCCGGGATCACACAGAGCCCTGAATCAATGAATGGTAGGTGCAGCTCCGGCCTGTCGTCGTGAGGCGATCTAGGCTGGCTGCACCGCGTGATCGTCAGGAGAGGAGCCGATGCAGGCGCACGACCTCGTAGGGAGCTGGAGACTCGTCGATTGGACGGTCAAGCTCAATGGTGGACGCGAGACGCGTCCTTTCGGCGGCAAGGCGACCGGGGTCATCACCTACACGGATGAGGGCCGGATGGTTGCGACGCTCATGAGGGCGAATCGTCCGGAGATCGGAACGCGCAGCTTCAACGAGGCGACCGCCATGGAGCGCGCGTCGGCGGCCGCCGGGTACCTGTCCTATGCGGGGACGTACGAGATCATCGGTGATCAGGTGCACCACCACGTCGACCTCAGCCTCTTCCCCGACTGGGTCGGGGGCACACAGGTGAGGCACATCGGCTGGATCACGAACGACGACGGATCGGTCGACCTCGAACTGTCCGACCTCGGCGTGGGGAACGACAGGGACGCGACGATCCACCTGCGGTGGCATCGGATACACGAGCAAAGGGGCTGAGGTGGAGACGCTCGAGGACTGGACACGGGCCGCAGGCGACATCGACCCACGCCGCGACCTCCTCATCGGAGGGACATGGTGCGAAGCGGCGAGCGGGAGGCGGTTCGCGACCGTGAATCCGGCGACCGGCGAGGTCATCACAGAGGTCGCCGAAGCCGACGAGGCGGACGTCGATGCAGCGGTCAGTGCCGCAAGGAGGGCGTTCGACGACAACGCCTGGTCGCGGAGGTCACCGAGGGAGCGAGGTGAGGCTCTCATGCGCCTCGCGGACCTCATCGAGGCCAACGCGACCGAGCTCCAGCTCCTCGAGACGCTCGACGTCGGGAAGCCGGTCCGCTACTCGAGGAGGGTCGACGTCGAGCAGGCGATGATGACGTACCGCTGGTACGGGGAGGCCTCCGACAAGCTCTACGACGACATCGCACCGACAGGACCGGACGCACTCGGCCTCATCACCAGGGAACCGGTCGGCGTCGTCGGCGCGGTCACGCCGTGGAACTTCCCCCTCATGATCAGCTCGTGGAAGCTCGCACCCGCCCTCATGGCGGGCAACAGCGTGGTGCACAAGCCCGCGGAGCAGTCACCGCTCAGCGCACTGCGGATCGGCGAACTCGCGCTCGAGGCCGGCATCCCACCGGGGGTGCTCAACGTCGTTCCCGGCTTCGGCGAGACCGCGGGCAGGGCGCTCGGGGTCCACCCCGACGTCGACGCGGTCGCGTTCACGGGTTCCACAGCGGTGGGCAAGCGTTTCCTGACCTACTCGGGCACATCGAACATGAAGCGCGTGTCGGCCGAAACCGGAGGGAAGACGCCGAACATCATCTTCGCGGATGCGCCCGATCTCGACTTCGCGATCTCCGCCGTCGGTGTCTCGATCTTCTGGAACACGGGCGAGATGTGCATCGCGGGCTCGCGGCTCATGGTCGAACGACCGATCTATGACGAGGTCGTCGATCGTGTCGCCGCGGGCTCCGCATCCTGGATGCCGGGGGATCCCCTCGACCCTGCAACGAAGGCAGGCCCGATCGTCAGCGAGGAGCAGCTCACGCGCGTGATGGGGTACATCGAGCGTGGCGCCGAGGAGGGTGCCACATTGGTCGCGGGCGGGGCCAGGACTCGCACGGAAACGGGCGGGTACTTCGTCGAGCCGACGGTCTTCGCCGACGTGTCGAACGACATGGCGATCGCTCGCGAGGAGATCTTCGGGCCCGTGCTTGCGATCATCCCGTTCGACGACGCCGAACATGCACTCGCGATCGCGAACGACACCCCCTATGGCTTGTCGGCTGCGATCTGGACGTCCAACCTCGGACGGGCGCACACGCTCGCGCGAGACCTCCGGGCAGGAACCGTCTGGGTGAACAACTTCGACACGTCCGGCATCGTCGCCCCCTTCGGGGGCTACAAGGAGTCGGGGTTCGGGGGCAAGGACAAGTCGCTCCAGGCGATCGACAAGTACACCCAGACGAAGACGACATGGATCAACCTCGGCAGGGGCGGAATCTGACCGGCGCCGAACGGTGGGGCCTCAGTCGGGTTCGGTATGGACGAAGCCCCTGTGGAGCCAGATGAGGGGATCCTCGACGCCGTTGAGCGACAGCTCCGCAGGGCCGAACGCCTCCTCGACCTCGCCGTAGATGACCCAGTGATCACCCATCTCCGTCCGTTCGACGATCCGGCACACCATCGCCTCGAATGCCCCCTCGAGGATCGGGCCCGATCCCTCGACGTGGTGCCATCCCACGGTGCCGAATCGGTCGGCCCCCCTCGTTGCGAACAGCATGGCGACGTCACCGGTGCCTCGGGGCATGATGTTCACGGTGAAGGCATGACCGTCGAGGAAGTACCCGAGCGTGGAGGCCTGTTTGTCGATGCACACGAGGACGATCGGGGGCTCTGCAGACACCGATGTGAACGCGGACACGGTCAGGCCCGCTGGCCCATCGTCGCTCGGGATGGTCACGATCGTGACCGTCTGGGCGACGCGGGCCATGAGATCCTTGAAGGTCCTGGAATCGACCGCCATGCGCAGTGTCTCCTCGTCGTGGCGGGAGCGTACCTGTCCGTGTGCGTCCGAATCGCGGACCCTCCGACGGTATCGTGCGGCCACGGAGGCGGATCAGCGATGAGATCGACCATGAGAGGGACACAGTGAGGGACCGGATCGAGATCGTCGAGGTCGGCCCGCGTGACGGGCTCCAGAACGAGGCGACGATGCTCACCACGGAGGAGAAGCTGCTCCTCATCGACCACCTCGTGGCCTCTGGTGTCCGGCGCATCGAGGCCGTTTCCTTCGCCCACCCCGCCCATGTCCCCCAGATGGCCGATGCAGAGGCGGTCATGGCCGGGATCGATCGATCCCCCGACGTCTCGTACATCGGCCTGGTGATGAACGAGCGCGGGTGGCAGCGGGCGAGGACGACCGGCGTCGACGAGGTCAACATGCCGATCATGGCGACCGAGACGTTCAATCGAAAGAACCAGGGTGCCACCACCGACGAATCCCTCGAGGTCCTCGCCTCGGTCGTGTCCGAGGCTGCAGGAGACGGCGTTCGCGTGTCCGGGGTGATCGGGGTGGCGTGGGGATGCCCGTTCGAGGGAGAAGTCCCGATCGCGCGAGTGGTCGACGTCGCCGAGCGTGTCGCTGCGGCCGGGGTCGACGAGATCGGCCTCGCGGACACGATCGGCGTCGCAGACCCCTGGTCGGTCGCCGAGAGGATCGAAGCAGTCCGCTACGTCACGGGCGACATTCCCCTGCGGGTTCACTTCCACGACACCCGCAACACCGGCATCGCAAACGCCTTCGCGGCCATCCAGAGCGGGGTCACGGTCCTCGATGCATCCGTCGGCGGCATCGGCGGATGCCCGTTCGCGCCGGGCGCCACAGGGAACATCGCGACGGACGACCTGGTCTACATGCTCGATCGGGCAGGTTTCGAGCACGGCATCTCCCTGCCATCGCTCATCGGCGTCTCACACGAGCTCTCGACGATCCTCGGATCACCCGTTCCATCCGCCCAGGCGAGGGTTGCGGGGTTTCCCGGTGGCTCTGCATGATCACCCACGCCGTCGTCTTCCGCTTCCGCGATTCGACGCCCCCAGAGGCCGTGGCAAGGCTCTCGAGCGCGCTCG
This sequence comes from Acidimicrobiia bacterium, assembly GCA_046496605.1. GTDB lineage: Bacteria > Actinomycetota > Acidimicrobiia > Spongiisociales > UBA5794 > SZUA-442. The sequence goes on from JAWOGV010000227.1 coordinate 4,513, forward strand.
ACACCCTCCCTGTGGCCATCCCCGAGATCGTGGCATTCCACCACGGGAGGGACCTCGATCTCGTGGACGGGAGCTGGGACTACGGCCTCGTCGCGACGTTCGCGTCGACGGCCGACTACCAGGCCTACGGGAGCCACCCTTCCCACCTCGAGGTCATCGCCGACACGGTGACCCCCATCCTCGCCAACCTCGCACGGGTCCAATTCTCGTCCTGAGTCGCGTCCGGGGTCGCGTCGTGAGCCTCAGCTCGGCCCCGCAGCCGGGTGCACGAACACGCGGTACACCGCTGCGATGACCAACGCGGCGAAGACCGGCCCGAGGGACCAGAACGCCTCCACTCCACCGACCATCGCTGCCCACATGAGGATCGAGCCTGCGGTGATCCTGGCGA
>JAWOGV010000226.1:0-11167 GCA_046496605.1 Acidimicrobiia bacterium
TACAGGACGGTCGCCGCAGCGACGAGCATGAGAAGGGAACGCACCAGCTGTGAACCCAACATCAGTTTGCGCCTGTCGACGCGGTCGGTGATGACCCCGGCCGGCAGGCTGAAGACGAGCCACGGGATCCGCCCTGCCACACCTACGAGGGCGATCAGGATGGCATTCCGTGTCACGGCGGACGACAGCCACGGGAGTGCGATGGCGGTCACGCCGTCGCCCAGGTTGGAGATCACACTCGAGGTCCACAGCTTCCAGTAGTTCGCGCCGAGCCGGACCTTCTCCTTCCGCTGCGTCGCGTCCGGCGAGACGTCAGTCACCGGTCGCCTCCTCGTCGCTCAGCATGGGATGGTTCGTCGGGAAGACACCGGCGAGGAACCCGAAGACCGTTTCCCCGGACCTCGGCAGATCGATGAACTCCTCGGACAGTTCGAGGATCCGTTCGGAGAACTCGACGGCGCGCTCAGCAGGAATGCGTGCAACCCGCGACGTGAACATGGGCAACGGATCCCCATCGAAGGCGACCATTGACCGCAATGCATCATTGACGAACCAGTGCGGATCGTCGGGCCTCGGCGATCCACGGAACTGGATCGTCCGGCCCACACGTCCGTAGTACTTCTCGGTCATCGCCCTGACCTTCGCGGTGCGCACCACGCGTGTGAGGCCGACGTCCTCGAGGATCTTCGCGTGGTATCCGACCGTTCCCTTCGGCTTGCCGAGCGCATCGGCCAACTGGCTCACGGTCGCCGCCCGCTCGAGGAGCAGGTTCAAGATGTCCATCCTCGTGTCGTCCGCGACGGCTTTCATGGCGGCGGCGTCCTCGACATAGACGACCTCATCGAGGTCGTAGTCGAGGGAGTGGTCGGTCCCGCTACGCGGTCGGGGAACTGTCATCGGACCAATGGTCGGTGATTCCCGACCATTTGTCAAGGGGCGCCTTGCCAAGGCGTCTTGCCAGGGCGACTTGTCAAGGCGGCGGCGAAACCGGCCCCGGTCCCCCATCGGCTGATGTGATCGTCTCGGTGTCGCTGGTGGAGTCTTCCCCATCGTCCCCGTCTCCTGCGAACGTCCACCATGCCAGGGCACCGAGCGCCGCAGTCGCGAGCACGACGGCTGCGATGAGCCATTGCGTCGACGCATCGATCCCGCGCGACGGCACGGGTGCGTCGGGAGGTCCCGCCACGACGACCGGATCCACTCCGAGGGCGGTGAGCGTGGTTGTGTCCGACCTGAACGCCTCCCCCTCGGGGTCGATCGCGTCGAACACGATGGACCAGTTCTCCGCACTCGGGAGGACGACGAGTCCGCCCCAGATTCCGTCCCCGCGGTCGACGAGTGCCGTCGGAGGGAGCTGCTCGAAGCTCGAGAATGGCCGCACGATCACCACCGAGACCGTCCCCGACACTGCGACCGACATCTCGACGGTGAGGCCGTCGTCGTCAGCGATCGCAGCGGCCTCGGCGGCCCCGAACGGGCTCGAGAGCACGACGGACGCCACCGCGAGGAGGAGATGCACGATCACGGTTCCAGCGTAGGGGCACTCCCGGGTCGGAGCAGATTTCTGCGAGTCCGGCTGCTGGGAGATCGAGGTACGACGAGAGACTACGACAGCCAGCTGGAACGCAGCGTTGGGCGGCGTTGGAGCATCGCCTGTACTAGTCGTGGCGACAAAGAAACTCGTCGAGCACTTCCATGTAGCGATCGGCCTCCTCGACGTGGGCCATGTGTGAACTGTCCTCGAAGATCACCCACTCCGAGCCGCGAATACCTTGGTGGACAGTCTCGGCGATCAGCGGAGTGGCCTCGTCGTGACGACCGGAGGTCACCAGCGTCGGCACCCTGACCTCCGGTAGCCGGGCGACGATGTCCCAGCTCTTCAGGTTGCCGATGACATGGAACTCGCTCGGACCGTTCATGGTCTGGTATACCTGCGGGTTCAGCTCCAGCTTGGCGAAGCTGCGAGCGACCGCGTCCGGCATCGGGTCCACACGGATGACGTGGCGCCGGTAGAATTCCATCATCGCCGACTGGTACTCATCTGAGTTGGTCGTCCCGGCCGACTCGTGGTGCTGCAGGATGGCCTGCACGTCCGTGGGTAGACCTTCCCGCAGGCGGTTTGCCTCAGCCACCCACTGTCTCATGCTGGCCAGCGACGAGGCGACAGTGAGCGACGCCACACCGACCGGCTGCGTCAGGGCGTACTCCATCGCGAGCATCCCGCCCCAGGAGTGGCCGAGCAGATGTACTTGGCCCAAGCCGAGCGCGTTGCGGACGACGTCAACTTCCTCCACAAAGAGCTGCACATTCCACAGTGAAGGATCGTCCGGCTGATCCGAATTCCCGCAGCCGAGCTGGTCGTAGAAGATCACCCGGCGCCCACGCCTGGCTATCGCCGCCAGAGACTCGAGGTAGTCGTGACCGGCGCCCGGGCCGCCGTGAAGGCAGAGTAGCGGCAGTTTTCCTGGCTGTTCCTCCGCTTCACCTATGCAGCCGTACCAGACCCGGTACCCGCGGAAATCAATCATTCCCTCACGGGCGTTCAGGGAAGGGTCGATGGTCGGCAGATCGCTCATGGTCGTGTTCCTCGGCTCAGTTGTCGAGTTCTGGTCTTCCAGAAAGCGTACCCCGGCCCCACCCGCAGGCAATGCTCATGCGAGTGTCCTGCGGGCGCCGGACTGCGCCCCATCCGGCGGTTCCGCGTCGGCCAGCCTGCTCAGCGCGAGAGCGGGTGGCCCGGCAACTGAGGTCACGCCGCGCATACTGGCCCGCTTCGGCATGGCGGAGGATAGGTCTTTCGCTTCGTCAGAAGAATCTGTGGGACTACGCTCCCCGGACCCACCCCGAGGCTCCATGGACACACCACGCACACTTCTCGACAAGGTCTGGGACACCCACGTCGTTCACACCGCGCACGACGAACCCGACCTGCTGTACATCGACCTCCATCTCATCCACGAGGTCACGTCACCCCAGGCGTTCGAGTCCCTGCAGCTCTCGGGGCGCGCCGTCCGCCGACCCGATCTCACCCTGGCGACCATCGACCACGCCGTTCCGACGACGCCGCGTGAACAGGGCATCGCGGACCCGATGTCCGCGCTCCAGATCGCGACGCTCGAGCGCAACACCGAGGAGAATCGGATCCCGTTGTTCGGACTGGACGACCGACGCCAGGGGATCGTCCACGTCATCGGACCCGAGCAGGGGGTCACCCAGCCCGGGATGACGATCGTCTGCGGAGACTCCCACACTGCGACGCACGGGGCATTCGGGGCCCTCGCATTCGGCATCGGGACGTCGGAGGTCGAGCACGTGCTCGCGACCCAGACCCTGCCCCAGTCCAAGCCAAGGGCCATGGCCGTCACGGTCACCGGGGACCTGCCGCGCGGGGTCACAGCGAAGGACATCATCCTCGCCGTCATTGCACGCATCGGGACGGCAGGGGCCACCGGCTACGTCATCGAGTACCGCGGATCGACCATCGAGAGCCTCTCGATGGAGGGACGCATGACGATCTGCAACATGTCGATCGAGGCTGGTGCGCGCGCCGGAATGATCGCCCCTGACGAGACGACCTTCGCCTACCTGGAGGGCCGCCCGTTTGCCCCGGCAGGGGATGACTGGGCCACCGCCGTCGCCGCGTGGAGGGATTTGCGGACTGATGACGGAGCAGTGTTCGATCACGAGGTCGTACTCGATGCCACCGAACTCGTCCCGCACGTGTCGTGGGGGACGAACCCGGGCCAGACGCTTCCCGTCACGGGCCGGGTACCGCACCCCGACGACGCGTCCGATCCCGTCGGCCGTGACTCGATCGTTCGGGCACTCGAGTACATGGCACTCGAACCCGGAATCGCGGTCACGGACATCGCCATCGACAGGGTGTTCCTCGGATCCTGCACGAATGGACGGATCGAGGACCTCCGGGAGGCAGCGGCGGTGCTCGACGGGCATCGGATCGCCGACACGGTCACGGGTCTCGTGGTCCCGGGCTCGGGCCTCGTCAAGGATCAGGCGGAGGCCGAGGGCCTCCATGAGGTGTTCCTCGCCGCGGGCCTCGAGTGGCGCGAGCCGGGATGCTCGATGTGCCTCGGCATGAACCCCGACCAGCTCGACCCCGGCGAACGATGCGCCTCGACATCGAACCGAAACTTCGAGGGCCGCCAGGGACGCGGCGGACGCACCCACCTCATGTCCCCGGCGATGGCCGCTGCAGCTGCGATCGCCGGCCACATCGTCGACGTACGGGAGGCCAGCTGATGCGACCGATCACGACCATCAGCGGATCGGCTGCACCCCTTCCCCTGGCGAACATCGATACGGACCAGATCATCCCGAAGCAGTTCCTCAAGCGTGTCGAACGCTCGGGATTCGGGGAGTTCCTCTTCTATGACTGGGCACGTGACGCCGAGGGGGAGCTGGATCCGGACTTCGTCCTGAACGACCCTGCCTACCGGAGGGCGACGGTCCTCGTGACCGGCCCGAACTTCGGCTCGGGCAGCTCCCGCGAACATGCACCGTGGTCGCTCGAGGATTGGGGGTTCCGCGCGATCATCGCTCCGTCGTTCGCGGACATCTTCGCGAACAACTGCACGAAGATCGGCCTGCTGCCGGTCGTCCTCACCGATGACGAGGTCGCCGCGCTGATCGCCATCGCTCACGATCCCGAGGCGTCGGTGACGATCGACCTGCCCTCCCAGACGGTCACGGCGTCCGGTTTCTCGGCGTCGTTCGACATCGATCCGTTCACGAAGCACTGTCTCGTCAATGGGCTCGACCACATCGCGCTGACCATGCGCCACGAGGCGGACATCGACCACTTCGAGGCGGTCAGGGAGGCATACAAGCCCGTCACCGCGTGATCGGTGCCGGCTCCCCGTCATGCCGGTGGTCGTGGGGTCCATCGTGGCGATGTCAGGGTCGGCGCGTACCATGGAAGAGCAGTACCGGTGAGGCAGGATGTACACGAGAGCTGAGCAGGCGAAAGCGATCCTCGAGCGTCGGGTTCGCAAGGTGGCGTCCGAGATGCTCGGACGCCAGGCGACCACGGGAAGCGATTTCGCGGAGGCGCTCACACTCGAGCGCATCGACCTGATCGCCGAGATCCCCGACCATGATGCCCTGATGGAACTCGGCCGGAACATCCCGGGGCCGCGAAACGACCTGTACGTCCTCGACAGGCCCGAGGGATACACCGTCTACCACCAGCACAACGGGGAGCCGTATGAGGTCTTCTCTTCGTGCACATTCGATGAGGCGCGGAACCACGCGATCGACAGCCTCGTGATGCTCAACGGCGTCCCGTACCGGATCGCCTGACCGCTGAGCGGATCAGGGAGCAGGGATGCCGAAGTGGACGGTGTCGCCGATTCGGACCTCGATCGGGTCAGGGGCATGGTCGGCCGAGACGATGAAACCCCGCCGACCGTCGTCGAGATCACCGAGCGGACCCGCGATCGCCGCGAGTGGTGCGACGTGGTCGAGGCCCAGCATGTAGCTCGTGAACTCGACGCATGGGGCAGCGACCCTGGGACGCTCGAGCGCGAGCTCCGCACCGTCGGTCGTCATGACGACGACCCCGTCGCCGAGGTCGGATACGGACATCGCGGGTCCTTCCACGACGAAGTTCTCACCCGCGATGCCGATCGGAGCTTCGCCGAACCGTCGCGCCATCTCGTCGTAGTGCCCGGTGAAGCCGATCGAGAGCTGCCGACGGCCACCACCGCGGCGCGATGGATGTGCCTTGTTGTGGGCGTCGACAACCCAGTGGTCCCCGTTCCATCCCATCATGCCCCACGCGTCGACCGCCGCTCGCTCGACGACGAGGATGTCCTCAGGCATGTAGCCCTCGCCCCGCCGCTTGATCGCCACCTTCTGCACCTGGAGGCGCACGATCCTCCCGATCTCGTCACCCGGCTTCAGCATCCATGCCCTCCACGATCCGGTTGAGCAGATCCGGTCGGTCGGTGACGATACCGTCGATCCCCATGTCGAGGAACCGCGCCATGTCGTTCGGATCGTTGACGGTCCACAGATGCAGCTGGGCGCCTGCGTTGTGGACCGCATCGATCAGCTTCACGTCGATGCTCGCTCCTCGAAGGCGTGAGGGAAGCTGATACGCGACGACGTCGCGATGCACCGATCGACCCAGCCGCGATGCGGCGTACATCGCCGTCGCCGCCTGGGGACCTGCCGAGGTGGCGACGCGGCCCCTGGTGATCCTCCGGAACCGTGACAGGCGCCTGTCGGAGAACGAGCCGATGAGCACCGAGTCCTGACGGGCGCAGCGGGTGATGACCTCAGCGACCGCCCATTCGCAGCCCCTCGCCTTCAGGTCGATGTTGAACCGCACGTCCGGGTACCGGTCGAACGTGTCGTCGAGCCGCGAGATCGTGACGCCCGAGCCTCGGAGTGGGAACGTCTCCCCGTCCGGCGAGAAGTGGTACGCAGCGTCGAGGTGTGCGAGGTCCTCCCACATCCAGTCCGCGACGGCGCCGAACCCGTTCGTCGTGCGATCGAGCGTGTCGTCGTGGAAGACGATGACGACCCCGTCCCTGGTCACCTGGACGTCGGTCTCGACATAGACGTACGACAGGTCGTTCACGGCGGCATCGAACCCGTGCCAGGTGTTCTCCGGCCACAGCTCCCTGCTCCCCCGATGCGCGAATCGGAGCGGATACTCGGCGTCGAGGAACGGTGATGTCGCCATCGCGACAAATCTAGGGTGCCGCTGGTACTCGTCATCTGGGCGTGGCATTCGGCTGCCACTGGGGCCCGACCCACATCACGCGACGACGACACCCGCCTTGAGGACTCGAGCAACGATCGCGGCGTCGGGCCGGTACGCAAGGTGGATGTGGGACGGTGCGTCGATGATCACGAGGTCGCCGATCGCTCCTGGCACGATCATGCCTCGATCGTCGAGTCCCAGGGCGAGTGCGCCTCCCCTCGTCGCCGCCCATACCGCCTCACCTGGCGTCATGCCCCCTTGGATGACAGCGAGGGAAATCATGAACGGCATCGTCTCGACGTACGCGGTGCCGGGGTTGCAGTCCGTTGCGATCGCGACGCGTGCTCCCGAATCCCAGACGCGCCGACCGTCGGGCGGAGGCGTCCTCATCGAGAAGGAGACGCCGGGGAGCAGCACGGCGACCGTCCCCGCCTCCGCGAGCCGTTCGAGGTCATCGTCGCTTGCGTGGTCGAGGTGGTCGGCGGACACAGCGCCGACCTCGGCGGCGAGTGCCGTCGCACCGATCCGTGCGGTCTGGTCCGCGTGGATGCGGAACCCCAGACCGGCCCGATACGCAGCTTCACAGACGCGCCTCGCCTCCTCCACGGTGAATGCGGCGGCATCGCAGAACACGTCGACGAAGGACACGTCCCCCCTCACGGCATCGAGCATCGGACCTGTCACGAGATCGAGGTACCCGTTGCGATCGTCCCGGAACTCGGGAGCGACCACATGCGCGCCGAGGAAGGTCGACACGACATCGGATGGCGTGGCCATGTCGATCGCCCTCGCGGCGGCGATCATGGCAATCTCCGATTCGACAGTCAGGCCGTAGCCCGACTTCACCTCGATGGTCGTTGACCCGGATCCGAGCATCCTCCGGAAACGGACCATCGCCTGGTCCATCAGGTCGACGAACGACGCCTTCCTCGTTGCATCCACGGTGGAGAAGATGCCTCCACCCGAGGCGAGGATCTCCTCATAGGTCGCACCGGTGAGGCGCCGTGCGAACTCGTCCGCGCGATCCCCTGCGAACACCGTGTGCGTGTGGGCATCCACGAATCCCGGCACGACGCATCGACCACCGGCATCGAGCATTGTGTGAGCGCCGTAGTGGTCCGGCAGACGCGACGATGGCCCCACCCAATCCACGACCCCGTCGACGATCGCGACGGCAGCATCATGGATCAGGGCGAACGTGTCACCACCCTCGGGGTCGTTCGTCACGAGTTCGGCGATGTTCGTCACGACGAGGGACCTGCCCTCGGCGGTGGGTGTTGGATCGGTCACGAGGCCGCGTCGGGTGTGACGGGCGTCTCGGCCATGGGAATCCTCACCCCACGTTCCCGTGCGACGGCCAGCGCGCGGTCGTACCCCGCGTCGGCGTGCCTGATGACACCCATACCGGGATCGTTACGCAGTACCCGTTCGAGCCGTGCCGCCGCATCGGGGGTGCCGTCGGCGACGACCTGGGCGCCAGCGTGGATCGACTTGCCGATCCCGACGCCTCCCCCGTGGTGGACGGCGACCCATGCCGCTCCGGATGCCGTGTTGATCAACGCGTTGAGGATCGGCCAGTCGGCGACCGCGTCCGATCCGTCGAGCATGTCCTCCGTCTCGCGGTATGGCGATGCGACGGATCCCGAGTCGAGATGGTCCCGCCCGATGACGATCGGCGCCGACACACGCCCCGTCCGGACGAGCTCGTTGAAGGCGAGTCCTGCACGGTGTCGCTCGCCATAGCCGAGCCAGCAGATCCGCGATGGGAGCCCTTGGAACTCGACCCTGTCCTCTGCCATGTCCAACCACCGCATGAGCGGTTCGTTGTCGGGGAACAGATCGCGAAGGGCGTCGTCCGTCGCCGCGATGTCGGCAGGGTCTCCGGACAGGGCGATCCACCGGAACGGGCCCATCCCCTCGCAGAAGAGGTCCCTGATGTACGCAGGCACGAACCCCGGATACGAGAACGCTTCCGAGTACCCGCCTTCGAGCGCCTCACCTCGCAGGTTGTTCCCGTAGTCGAACACCTCGGCTCCCGCCTGCTGCCACCCGACCATCGACGCACAGTGCACGGCCATCGACGCGCGCGCCCTGTGTACATACTCGTCGGGATCCTCGACCCTGAGCGCCTCTGCCTGCGCGAGCGTCATGCCGTGTGGCACGTAGCCGTTCAAGGGGTCATGCGCCGACGTCTGGTCCGTCACGATGTCGACGGCGACCCCGCGGGCGAGCAGGGCAGGAAAGACGTCGGCGGCGTTGCCGACGACACCGATCGAGACGGCCTCACCCGCTTCCTTGGCGGCGATCGCCCGAGCAACCGCTGCGTCGAGGTCAGGCGCGAGCTCGTCGAGGTATCTCGTATCGAGCCGCTTGCGTATCCGTTCGGGATCGACGTCGCACACAAGGCACACGCCACCGTTCATCGTGACGGCGAGCGGCTGTGCGCCACCCATTCCCCCGAGACCGGCGGTGAGTGTCAGCGTCCCCGTCAGGGTTCCATCGAACCGCTTGTCGGCGATCGCGGCGAACGTCTGGAACGTGCCCTGGAGGATGCCCTGGGTCCCGATGTAGATCCACGACCCTGCCGTCATCTGGCCGTACATCATCAGGCCGGCGTCCTCGAGCTCCCAGAAATGCTTCCACGTCGCCCAGTCGGGCACGAGGTTCGAGTTCGCGATCAGGACACGGGGAGCGCCGTGGTGGGTCCGGAAACGTCCGACCGGCTTCCCGGACTGCACGAGCAGGGTCTCATCGTCCTCGAGGTCCGTCAGATTCGCGACGATCGCGTCGAACGCATCCCAGTCACGGGCAGCCTTCCCCCTCCCCCCGTAGACGACGAGTTCGAGGGGGTTCTCGGCGACCTCAGGGTCGAGGTTGTTGAGCAGGCACCGGAGGGCAGCCTCCTGGAGCCAGCCCTTGGTGTTGAGTCCCGACCCTCTCGGCGACCGCACCGTCCGAGGACCCGAGCCGTAGGCGAATGCGGGATTCGTCGGATCCCCTTCATCGTCAGCCATGCTTCCTCCCATCATCGATCCGCGAAGGCATCCCGCTCGATCAGTGCGGCGATGCTCTCGATGTCGGGACCGGGTGGCCGATCCTCGGTGAGGGGTGCGCACACGGAGCGAACGGCTTCCAGGACCCCAGCCGTGCCGGGAGCCGGCGAGGGCTCGCGCTGCTCGACACCCTGCGCCGCGCACATCAGCTCGACGGCCAGGACACGGGAGGTGTTCGTCAGGACGGTGTCGAGTTTGCGGGCGGCGCCCCAACCCATCGACACGTGGTCCTCCTGGGCGCCGGACGTCGGGATGGACTCGACGCTCGCCGGATGCGACAGGACCCTGTTCTCGGCCACGATGGCAGCGGCCGTGTACTGGGTGAGCATGTAGCCGCTCGAGACCCCCGGCTCCGTCGCGAGGAAGGCCGTCAGGCCGCCCGAGCGGACGGGATCGAGGAGCCTGTCCGTGCGCCGTTCCGAGATCGAGCCGAGCTCCGTGACGGCGATGGCGAGGTAGTCCAACACGAAGGCGAGGGGTTGTCCGTGGAAGTTCCCTCCCGAAACGACATCGCCGTCATCGGGAAAGACGATCGGATTGTCGACGACCGAGCCGAGCTCGATCGTGAAGACACTCCGGGCGAATGCAATCGTGTCGCGAACGGCGCCGTGCACCTGGGGGGCGCACCGAAGGCTGTACGCGTCCTGGACCTTGTGCGTGAAGTCCTCATGGTGGGATGCGTCGATCTGGGAACCCTCGAGGAGGGTGGAGATCCTCGCCGCCGAGACCCGCTGCCCCGGGTGGGGTCGCAGGTCGTGGATGCGGGACTCGAACGGCCGCGATGAGCCCATGAGCGCCTCCACCGAGAGGGCGCACGCCGCATCTGCGGTATCTGCGAGGGTCTCCGCTCGATGGACGGCGAGGCAGCCGTGGGCGAGCATGCCCTCGGTCCCGTTGAGGAGGCTCAGGCCCTCCTTTGGTTCGAGCGCCATCGGTTCCAGCCCGGCTGCCTTCAGGGCATCCGCCGCGGGCACCGGGCCGCCCGGCGACAGGACGAGGCCCTCACCGATCAGCGGGAGCGCGAGGTGGGCGAAGGGCGCGAGGTCACCCGACGCACCCACCGAGCCCTGCGCCGGAACAGCGGGAAGCAGGTCGTGCTGGATCATCGAGACGAGGAACCGCACGATGTCGGGGCGAACACCGGAGTGGCCCTGTGCGAGTGTTCGTGCGCGACACAACAGCATCGCCCTGACGATCTCCGGCTCGAGGAGTGCGCCGACGCCTGCCGCGTGGGACCGAAGCAGGTCGTACTGGAGTTCGGCGGCGCGCGTGGTGGGGATGCGGGTGTTCGCGAGTGCGCCGAAGCCCGTCGTGATGCCGTACACGGTCTCGTCGCCCGCGATGACCCGCTCGACGAGTGCCCGAGCGGGCATCATGCGGTCCT
>JAWOGV010000241.1:0-3753 GCA_046496605.1 Acidimicrobiia bacterium
TACGCGTACACGTACGGTCCGTGCGGACAGGTCGTGCACGAGTCCTTCCCGCATCTGATCATCTGCTTGCGAACCTTGACGTCGGGACCGAGTTCGGGGAACGAATGGCCACGACGTTCGAGGCGGGCCCGCGTGAGCATGAAGAGGCGACGCAGCTCGGGTTCGTCCATCTCCCTGACGGCCTCGATCACATCACGGTCGATCGACATGCTCAGCCCTCACCGGCCACGTACGGCAAAGCACACGCAGTTCGCCTATCGATCAGTGACCATCCCCGTGGCGGAACGAAACGGCCCGCATGGGTGGCGCACAGGCGAAGGCCCTCGTAGTTCTCCTCGGTGCCCGTGGCATCGTCGAGGTAGGCCTCTGCACCACGGTGGTCGTAGGTGAGGAGGCTCGACGCGCGGGACGAACACCGTATGCAGGATGAGATCATCGACACATCAAGCTAGGCGAAGCGGAACGCCAAACCAAGGATCGTCGGCCCGAGGAGCGACACATCACGGCGTGCGGCGGTCGATCCCCGCAGCGGAGAGCGCCGCAACCAGCGAAGCCTTCCTCGGTGAGCCCGAGAAGGTCCGGATGGCCGTGCCGTGCGCGTCCACCACCACGGTGAGCGGAACGGCGACGATTCCCCAGTCATCGAACCGCTGCGGTTCGAGTTCGTTGGTGACTTCGCGGAACGCAACGCCCAGGCGTTCGTACAGGGCGATCGTCTCCTTGCACGTCGAGCACGTCGTGGAGGTGAACAGGATGACGCCGGGACGATCGCCGAGGTCGCCGACCGAGATCCTGGGATGTGGCGGTCGGGCGAGCCTCCCGATCATGAACGCTGTGACGGCGGCGAGGACGATGACACCGGCGACCACACCGAGCCTGACGACGACATCGCTCACTGCACAGCGATCCCCGCCACGAGGGCGACGCCCCTCTGACCCTGGATGGTCCATGCGACCGTGACGGGACCGTCGGCGACGACCCGGTACCCGAAGTATCCGATACCGACCTCGACGGGAACACCCAGAATCGACTCGGCGGCGACGACGACGGGCTCACCGAGGACGTACTCGAGCTCGCCGAGCGGCTCGTACACAACGGACACCGGCTCCAGACCCGCGTTGAGGATCCACATCGTCGTCTCCGCGTCAGGGAGCGTGTCGAGCGGCACGAACCACTCCGATGCAGGTCGTGCGAGGCCCACGGTCCCTGCGAGACCCGTGACGAATGCAACGTCGGGAACGGACGTCGTCGTGTCATCGAGGGTCGTCGTGGTCTCGTCGACCGGCGGGACCTCGCCATCAACTTCGTCAGGGTCGGCCGTAGGGACGACCGCGATCACGGATGCGCCGATCGGTGAACTCGCCCTCACCCTGACGCCGAACGGCGGTGCAGCGAGGTCGGCGAGGGGAATGACGCCGGGCACCGAGGATTCGATCGTGATCTCGCGAGCGTTCCGGATAGCCCCTTCGGGAGTGATGATGTCGACGGTCACGACGATGTCGTCATCTCCAGCCGACATGACCGCGATGAACGGCTCCAGGCCCCCCGCCGTCACGATCGGGAAGTCCCACGTCTCGGCGGGGCCCGTTCCCGGCCACATCGCCTCCCCCCGTTCGTCTGAACGCACGAGGGCGGGGATCACGAGTCCCCGCGTGGCGGTGACCGTGAGCGCGAGCTCGTCACGGAACGGAAGGTACGGCTCGAGGTCGATCGTCGTCCACGATCGGCCCGCCACATCGAAGCCATCGAGCTCCGCGACGAGGTCGATCCCGAATTCGGAGTATGCCGTGATGGTCACCTCTGCGTCGTCCGCGAATGGGTTGAACAGCCGGAGCTGGGTGATGGTCCCTGTCCTGGTCGATCCGCCGGGGAGGTACCAGATCTTCGGCACGGACACGATGCACTGGTCGGCGGAGATGAACTTGTCCGCATACTGCATCGACGCGACCGCGGCCGGTCCATTCGAGATCTCCACGACCGCAGGCGATTCCCCGACCCTCAGCACGCTGCCTGTCGAGATGGCGACCGCACCGGGCCCGACGAGCTCCGTTTCGAAGAACTCCGGCACCTCGTTCGAGATCGGGTGCAGCAGGGTCAGCCCGACGTCGACCGTGGGCTCGCTGACCACGATGACGTCGGAATCGACGATGTCGCCTGCTTCGACCCATGGGCAGTACCAGGCGCTCGGTGATGCGACGGCGCCGCCACCGGGATCATCCGTCGTCGGGGAGCCGAAGTCCGGCGCACCTGCCGGAGGCGGCGCCACCTGCATGAGGCCGACGGCGCCGAGGAGGCCGGCGAGCAGGAGGAGCAGGACGCGTCTCACGCCGAACGCCTCCCCCACACAGCGACACCGATGAGGGCCACGACGGACAGTGCCGCCCCGACCGCCTGCGAGCGTTCAGCTGCATCGGCGGCGTAGGTGACGACACCGTCCCCCGCTCCGACCTCGTTCGAGAACGTCGTCTCACGCCATGGAGCGGGCCCGAAACGCGGATCCGGGTTCTCGGCCACGAACACCCGTCCGGGTTCCGGGGCGCCGCGGTAGACCCAGCCATCGCGGGACCACTCCGTCGCAGACGAGGTCAGGGCGCGCGACACGGGGTCGATATCGGTGACGAACACGGCCTCCTGAACACCGGCGCTGAGCGGGAGCAGGTCGAGCTGTCCTGCGAAGACCTGCCTCCACGCGAGGCTTTCGGCGTCCGCATCGGAGCCATCACTGTCGCCGAGGATGACGATCCACCGGATGCCGAACGGGGCAAGCTCGCCTCCTGCGCGCCGCGTCTGCCCCGAAACGATCACGCCGAGACGCTCCTCGAGGAACAGATCGAGATCGCCTCGATCAGCAAGCCTCGCCTCCCCGAGGTCCGGAACCGGTGCAGACACGACCCGGTAGGAACCCCCCTCGAAGGTGCGGCTGTCCCCCGGCATCAGGTGGGACGGACCGACGAGGAGCACCCGACTCCGCTCGGCCTCTCCCTCGGTCGCGAGCGTGAAGGAGAGGAGGTTCGTGAACCGGTCGCCGGGAAGACCGATACGCCCGCCGAGGAGGATCACGGACGAAGCGACGAGCAGGACGACGACGCCGACTCCGCCAACACCCGCGGCGAAGCGGCGCCACCGCACCGCGCCATATGCCCCGATCACATCCGCAACGATCCCGATGGCGACGGCGAGCCCGATGCCGGCGATCGCAAGTCCTGCAGATTCGGTCTCGGTTCCCATGCCGATGCTTCCCGAGCGCGACAGGTACACGCCCGATCCCAATAGGACGACACCCCACCCTGCGACGATCCCCCGTGCCCGATCGGCGGCCACGACGGCCGCTATCGCCACCGCGATCGCGGCCCCGACCACGACCGACGAGACGTTCCAGTATGCGTACCCGGCTCGTGCGATCGCCTCGAAGGTGTGATCCCATATCCAGGGGCTCAGCAGGAGGGCACCTCCGGCGGTCCCTGCGAGGGCGATGATGACGGCGCGCCATGCGATGGCGTCCGACACCCGTACGAGGGCATACAGGACAAGCATCGGAACCGGCGCGAGGATCAACAGAGGCGACACCGCACCGAGGAGTCCGAAGACGGCGATGGTGCCACAGACTCGCCCTGCAGCCGGCCGGAATCCCTGTCGCAGTGGAGCCAGGGACATGCGAAGCGCCCACGGGAGGACCCCGAGGCCGATCATGGTGCCGATGTGCGTGTTCCCCGCGATTCCTTGCGCCGTCGGTCCCGCCACATAGACGATTCC
>JAWOGV010000267.1:0-2810 GCA_046496605.1 Acidimicrobiia bacterium
GTCGCGCTGTCGTAGTCGTACTGGTGCTTGGTCGGTTCCTGGGGCTTCGGCTCGATGAGGAGCGTTCCTTCGAACCCGATCGACTTCTTGTAGTCGACCACCATGTGGAGGAAGCGCGCGAACTGGTCGGATTCCTGGCGCATCCGGGTGTTGAGCAGCGTCTCGTAGCCCTCGCGGCCACCCCACAGGACGTAGCTCGTGCCACCGAGCCTGTGTGTTGCATCGATGGCGTTCTTGACCTGGGCCGCCGCATACGCGAACACCTCAGGGTCGGGGTTCGTCGCGGCACCCGCAGCGAACCGTGGATGGCTGAACGCGTTCGTGGTCCCCCACAGGAGCTTCACCCCTGTCTCGGCCATCTTCGACTCCGCGTAGCCGACCATGGCATCGAGGTTCGACACGGTTTCCGTGAAAGTCTCCCCGGCCGGGGAGATGTCGACGTCGTGGAAGCACCAGAAGGGGATCCCGAGCTTCGAGAAGAACTCGAATGCCGCGTCCATCTTCATCCGGGCCGCTGCCATCGGCTCCATCGAGCCGTCGAGCCACGGTCGGTCCAACGTGCCGGATCCGAACACGTCGCTGCCCGGCCAGTTGAACGAATGCCAGTAGCACACAGCCATCCGCAAGTGCTCCGTCATCGTCTTGTCGAGCACCACTCGTTCGGGGTTGTAGTACCTGAAGGCGTAGGGATTGTCCGTTCCAGGACCCTCGAACCGCACCTTGTGGACATCGCCGAAGAATTCTGACACCGCGGACCCCTCTCACTGTGGCTGGACGCCGGGCTCGCAACCAACGCTAGTGACCCTCGGAGACGAGGCCGATCGGAACCACGGATCGTTCACGTGCCCCGGCTTCATGTAGCGTCTGGTTCGATGGACCTCGGACTCCCGATCGGTTGGTGACATGACGTACTTCCTCGGAATCGATGCTTCGACGACTGCGACGAAGGCGCTGCTGATCGACGGTGGGGGGAGCGTCGTCGGCGTCGGGCGATCCGAGTACTCCTTCGACACACCACATCCCCTGTGGTCCGAGCAGTCGCCGGATCTGTGGTGGACGGGCACCGTCGATGCCATTCGATCGGTCCTCGCCACGACTCGGGTACCCGGTCACGCCATCGGAGGGGTCGGCATGACCGGCCAGATGCACGGGTTGGTGATGCTCGACGCATCCGGCACGGCGCTGCGTCCGGCGATCCTGTGGAACGACCAGCGCACGCAGGCCGAGTGCGACGAGATCCGCGACCGCATTGGACGGGACCGATTGCTCTCGATCACGGGAAACGACGCGCTCACAGGCTTCACCGCGCCGAAGATCCTCTGGGTCAAGAACAACGAGCCGGAGGTGTTCGAGCGCACCGAGCACGTATTGCTGCCGAAGGACTACGTCCGCTTCCGCCTCACGAACTCCTATGCAGTGGATCGCGCAGGTGGATCCGGCACGATCCTGTTCGACCTGGCCGCCAGGGACTGGTCGGACGAGGTCATCTCGACTCTCGGCCTCCCGAGACGCTGGTTCCCCCCGTCATTCGAGGGTTCCTCGGTCACGGGTGTCATCTCTGCGGCTGCAGCTGCGACGACGGGTCTCGCCGAGGGGACGCCCGTTGTCGCGGGAGGTGGGGATCAGGCGGCGAACGCCGTCGGTGTGGGGGCCGTGACCCCCGGTGTCGGCGCCATGAGCATCGGTACGAGCGGTGTCGTGTTCGTCCCGACGGATCACGCCGCCATCGAAGCAGAGGGCCGCCTCCACGCGTTCTGCCACTCGGTCCCCGGGATGTGGCACCTGATGGGTGTGATGCTCTCGGCGGCCGGCAGCTACGAGTGGTTCAGGAGTGCGCTCGCTCCATCGAGCTCGTTCGCAGATCTCGATGCCCGGGCTTCCGCGATCGATGCCGGTTCGAACGGCCTCATGTTCCTGCCGTACCTCTCCGGGGAACGGACGCCCCATCCCGATCCGTTTGCCCGTGGGGCGTTCATCGGTCTCACCGTCCGCCACGATCTCGGCCACATGGCAAGGGCCGTGCTCGAGGGCGTCGCATTCGGACTGAGGGACTCGATCGAACTGATCAGGCAATCCTCCACGCTCGATGAGATCCGTGCGTCCGGTGGTGGCGCACAGTCGCGTCTGTGGCTCCAGATCATCGCCGACACGGTTGGGTTGCCGGTACGCGTCGTGGGCACCTCTGAGGCCGCGGCACACGGCGCTGCATTGCTCGCGGCAGTGGGTACCGGCGCGTTCGCCTCCATCCGGGAGGCGACGGACGCTGCGGTGGTCGTCGGTGAGCCCATCGAGCCCGGACCGGCCACCGGAACCTACACAGGGGCGTATGCCACGTACCGTTCCCTGTATCCGGCGCTTCGCGATGCGTTCGTGCGCCTGTCCGATCTCGACACCTGATCGGGGACCTCGGCCACGGAGTGGGTGTGTTCAGTCCAGTCCGTGGGTGTCGTCGGGGACCGCCTCCATGTGGATCACCCGGTCACGGTGTGCGTGCCTGCCCGGGAGGTGGGAGTGCGCAGGATCGTCGATGAAGAGCGTGCCGCCGTCGTCGACGTGGAGCAGTGTGGTCCCGTACGCGGACACCAGGTTCACCTCGGTGAGCACCTCATCGGGCGGACCCGACGCGATGACGCGACCCGAGAGGAGGAGCACGTGATCGGCGAACTGCGCCTCGGAGAGGTCGTGGGTCGTCATCACGATCGTGCATCCGCGCGAGGTCTCGTCGTGGATCACCTCATCGATCGCATGGGCGGTCGTCAGGTCGATCCCTGTCAGGGGCTCATCGAGCAGGAGGATGCTGTGGTCCTGTG
>JAWOGV010000243.1:0-4004 GCA_046496605.1 Acidimicrobiia bacterium
ACGAGCTCGTCGGAGCACGTAAGCCGAGCCTCACGGGGCGCGAGATCGAGGTGCTCGAGCTCGTCGCAGGCGGAAAAACCAGTCGGGACATCGGTGATCTCCTGTACATCTCCGAGAACACGGTCAAAAACCACATCCGCAACATCCTGGACAAACTCGGCCTCCACTCGCGCAACGAGGCGGTGCTCTACGCCATTCGGGAGAACCTCATCCGGATGCCCTAGCAGGGTTCACAACCATGGGTCCGTCGTAGTATCAATGGCCTATGTCGATCTTCCAGAAGGCCCTCCGTTTCGGTGAGGGCAAACGCCTCAAGGAACTCGAAGCCGTCGTCCGGCGTGTCAACGCGCTCGAGGCCGACCTCGAGGCCATGTCCGACGAGGAACTGGCCGCGAGGACGCCATGGTTTCGTGAGCGCCTCGGCGCGGGGGAGACCCTCGACGACATCGAGGCGGAGGCCTTCGCGACGGTCCGCGAGGCCGCCAAGCGAGTCCTCGGCCAGCGACACTATGACGTCCAGGTCATCGGTGCCGCGACGCTGCACAGGGGCTTCATCGCTGAGATGAAGACAGGCGAGGGCAAGACGCTGGTCGCGACCATGCCCGCATACCTGAACGCCCTTTCCGGCACGGGCGTCCACCTCGTCACCGTCAACGACTACCTCGCGAGCCGCGATGCGGAGTGGATGGGGAGCATCCACAGGTTCCTCGGTCTACGGGTCGGGCTCATCCAGGCGTGGATGTCGCCCGAGGAGAGAAGGCCGCAGTACGGCGCCGACATCACCCACGGCACGAACAACGAGTTCGGCTTCGATTACCTCCGCGACAACATGACCATGACGCCCGAGCACATGGTCCAGAGGGGTCATGCCTTTGGGATCGTCGATGAGGTGGACTCGATCCTCATCGACGAGGCACGCACGCCGCTGATCATCTCAGGGCGTGTGGGGGAGACCGGCAAGTGGTACAGCGAGTTCGCCCGCATCGCGTCGCGGCTGCGGCTCGACGAGCACTACGAGGTCGACGAGAAGAAGCGTCAGGTGGTGACCACGGAACCCGGTGTGACCCGGGTCGAGGAACTCCTCGGTGTCGAGAACCTGTACGACCACGCGAACGTCGACTTCATCCATCACCTCGACGTCGCCCTCAAGGCGAAGAGCCTCTACCAGAAGGACGTCGACTACCTGATCCGCAACGGCCAGGTCATGATCGTGGACGAGTTCACGGGCCGGGTCCTCGAGGGCAGGCGCTACTCGGAGGGGCTGCACCAGGCCATCGAGGCGAAGGAGGGCGTCGCGATCAAGGAGGAGAACCAGACTCTCGCCACGATCACGCTGCAGAACTACTTCCGGATGTACGACAAGCTCGCAGGCATGACCGGTACCGCGATCACGGAGGAGGGCGAGTTCGTCGAGATCTATGGCCTCGAGGTCGTCGTGATCCCGACCAACGTGCCCGTCGCCCGCCTCGATCAGGCCGACCTCGTGTACATCGGGGAAGAGCCGAAGTTCGCCGCCGTCGCCGACGACATCGAGGAGCGCCACAGGGCGGGTCAACCGATCCTCATCGGAACCGTCTCGATCGAGAAGTCCGAGCGCCTGGCCGCGACACTCAAGAAGCGGGGCATGACTTTCGAGGTCCTCAACGCGAAGCAGCATGAACGCGAGGCGCACATCATCGCTCAGGCCGGCATGCCCGGTGCGATCACCGTGGCGACCAACATGGCGGGCCGAGGTGTGGACATCAAGCTGGGTGGCAACGCCGAGGAGATGGCCAAGGTCGAGCTTCGCAAGCGCGGCGTCGAACCTTCCGATCCGTCCTACGACGAGGAGCTCTTGCGTGCGACGGAGGTGTTCGAGGTCGAGACCGAGGCGAACAGGAGGAAGGTGCTCGACGCCGGTGGCCTCTACGTCCTTGGTACGGAGCGGCACGAATCCCGTCGCATCGACAACCAGCTGCGTGGTCGTTCCGGTCGCCAGGGGGATCCCGGCGAGAGTCGTTTCTACCTGTCGCTCGAGGACGACCTCATGCGTCGCTTCGCGAACGAGCGCGTCGCTTCGATCATGGAGCGCCTGAAGATCCCTCCCGAGGTACCCATCGAGGCGAAGATGGTGTCCAAGTCGATCGAGCGGGCCCAGTCGCAGGTCGAGGCCCAGAACTTCGAGATCCGCAAGAACGTGCTCAAGTACGACGAGGTCATGAACACCCAGCGAACGATCGTGTACCGCTGGCGGAACCAGATCCTCCATGGTGACAGGACGGACGCCCTCATCGCCGAATGGCGCGAGGACGTCATCGAGGACACGGTTCGCGAGATGGCGGACGGCCGTGCGCCGTTCGACTGGGACTGGGACGAGTTCACCGTGCGCATGACGACCCTGTATCCCACGACGCTCTCGAGGGACTCGTTCGACCATCCGGAGGACCTGAGCGTCGAGGAGGTCATCGACGCCTACCTGGAGGATGCCGAGGCCGTGTACGCACGGCGCGAGGAGGACCTGACGCCCGAAGTGATGAGGAGCCTCGAGCGCACCGTCGTCCTGTCTGTCATCGACAACAAGTGGCGGGAACACCTCGGTGAGATGGACTACCTGCGGGGCGGAATCGGCCTGCGGGCGATGGGTCAGCGCGACCCTCTCGTCGAGTACCAGCGCGAGGGGTTCGCCTACTTCGAAGACCTGGTCGCGACCACCAAGGCGGACTCCATCCGGTACATGTACCACGTCGAGGTCGCACGGCAGCCCGCTGAGCCGCGCCCAACGAACCTGGCGACGTCGTCGAGCAAGGGTGACGGAACGACACACCGGCAGGTCCAGCGCGAAGGGGACAAGATCGGCCGCAACGACGCATGCCCATGTGGTTCCGGCAAGAAGTACAAGCGGTGTCATGGGGCCCCCGGCTCCGAGCCGCTGCCCGTCTGAGCGTCGCTACGCTCACGCGCATGGAACCCGTCGAACTCAGATCGCTCGTCGCTGAGCTCACCGGTCGCCTCGATGATGCCCGTGCCTTCCTCGACGTCGAGGGGAAGGAGACCGAACTCGTCGACCTGCGCATCGAGGCATCGGCTCCCGGTTTGTGGGACGACCAGGACAATGCACGGAAGGTCACGAGTCGGCTCGCTCGCCACGAGCAGACGATCCGGCAGGTCACCGACCTCGCTTCGAGCATCGAGGACGTCGGGATCCTCCTCGAGATG
This sequence comes from Acidimicrobiia bacterium, assembly GCA_046496605.1. Taxonomy (GTDB): domain Bacteria; phylum Actinomycetota; class Acidimicrobiia; order Spongiisociales; family UBA5794; genus SZUA-442. Next base: position 3,196 of record JAWOGV010000243.1, read on the forward strand.
GCCCTCGAGGAGGGTGACGCGACTTCACTCGCGGAGGTGCAAGCCGAGCTCCTGCGCATCTCTCGGGAGCTGTCCGTCCTCGAGCGCGAGTCCCTGTTCTTCGGTGAGTACGACGACAATCCTGCGATCGTCTCGATCAACGCGGGTGCCGGAGGCGTCGATGCCCAGGACTGGGCCGAGATGCTGCTGAGGATGTACGTCCGGTACCTCGAGCGGTCGTCGTTCTCGTTCGTCGTCGACGAGGTCTCCGAAGGTGAGGAGGCGGGCATCAAGTCAGCGACGATCACCATCAGGGGCGACAACGCCTACGGCACGTTCGAGTCCGAGCGCGGGACGCACCGGCTTGTGCGGATCAGCCCGTTCGATTCGCAGTCGCGCCGACATACCGCGTTCGCAGGTGTGGACGTGATCCCCGAGGTGGACGTCGAAGAGGTCGACATCGACCCGGAGGACCTCCGCATCGACACCTACCGGGCATCCGGTGCCGGTGGCCAACATGTGAACAAGACGGATTCGGCCGTGCGGATCACCCACATCCCGTCCGGCGTCGTCGTGTCGTGCCAGGCCGAGCGATCGCAGATGCAGAACAGGGCGAGGGCCATGCAGTTGCTTGCCGCCCGCCTCGCGGAGAGGGCCCGTCATGATCAGGCGACGACGGTTGCGGCCATCCGGGGCGAACAGACCGAGGCCGGCTGGGGACGCCAGATCAGGAGCTATGTCCTCCAGCCCTACCAGATGGTCAAGGATCTCCGTACCGATTTCGAGGTCGGGAACATCCAGGGCGTCCTCGCGGGGGACATCGATGGGCT
>JAWOGV010000291.1:0-2549 GCA_046496605.1 Acidimicrobiia bacterium
AACTTGTCCCAGAAGTACACGAGGACGTCACGGATGGACGCGATGATCGGCACGACCAGGAGCGATCCGAGCAGCCCACCGATCTGGAAGCCGACGATGAGGCCGATCAGGACGACGGCTGGCCGCAGCCGAACCGCTATGCCCATGACCCGTGGTGCGATGATGTTGGCCTGGGCCTGGACAACGATGACGTAGATCCCGGCGATGATGAGGGCGAACCAGTACGACTCGAGCTCTGGCCATCTCGTAGATCCGGACAGCAGGGCAGCAAGGATGCCGGGTATCGCGGCGAGGATGGGACCGAAGGTCGGGATCATGTTGAGGACGACCATGATCGCACCGAAAAGGAACGCGCCCGGAAGGCCCACGGCCCACAGAACGACGAACACGAGGAACCCCGTGATGAGCGAGTTGACCAGCTGACCATAGAGGTAGCCCCGCCAGACGCTCCTCTGGGCTTCCATCATCATCAGGCCATCGCGCTCGTAGCCGGGAGGGATGCTCCGGATGAGCCCGGCATGCATCCGCCTGCTGTCCGAATTCAGGTAGATCGCGACAAGGGCCGTCACGAGCGCGGTGGTGATGATCGCGGTCAGTATCCCCGCGACGGTCCGGACCCCCGCGAGGCCCGTGCCGAGGTACTGGAGGGCGGCCTCGGCATCGATCACGATCCCGCCGGTTCCATCCTCGTCCGCGGTCGCGCCAAGGGAGTCGATGATCCCCGACATGTCGAACGTGAGGCCGAGCACGACGATCCTTCCCTCGTCGTCCGCTTCCTCCATGAGCCACTCGCGTGTGTTGTCGACCCACCCGATGGGGTCGAGGTCGGAGATCGACGCGACGATCGAGTTCACGAGGAAGTAGCTGAATCCGAGCGTGCCGACGAACACCACGATGTAGGCGACCGTCAATGCGAGCCAGCTCGGGAGACCCAGGCGACGGTGTGCCAGGCGGATGAGCGGTGCGACCAGGAACGCGATCAGGCCCGCGAGTGCGGCGATTGGAATGGCGCCGCGGATCACGTAGAGGCCGATCAGAGCGAGCACGAACCCCATCGCGGCGACGAGGAGCTTCGCACGCTCGCTCCATGGTGGCGACGGCGGGTAGGCGCCGATGGGACGATCGTCGACACCGGACACGAACGACTCCGGATGGATGTCGAGTATGGGGAGTTCGCCGGTCGTCGAATCATCCTCGTGCATGCCCACACGGTAGATCATCGATGGGGATCAGGACGGTACGATCCCGGCGTGAACCTGTACCAGCGGACCATGCGGAGGCTCGGCAGGACGACGGCGATGCGCTGGACGCTCTCGAAGGTGCTCACACCGCTCGACATGGCCCTGCGACACACGAGGTACGCACCGTCGCGGTTCGGACTCGGAGCGCCGCTGTGCTTCCTCACGACATCCGGGCGGCGTTCCGGTGCACCCCGCACGGTGCCGCTCCTGTACGTGCCATTCGGCGGGGACGCCCTCGCCGTGGCCGCGACGAACTTCGGACAGGTCGGTCATCCGGGGTGGTCGCACAACCTCGAGTCGAACCCGAGGGCGGAACTCGAGATCGACGGCGTCACGAGGCTGGTGATCGGACGCCGGGCGGACGCGCACGAGAGCGCGCATGTCTGGCCGCGACTTGACGCGATATGGCCGGCGTATGAGACCTACAGGAACTTGGCGCGCCGTGACATCAAGGTGTTCATCCTCGAACCCGAGTTCGCATCCGATTGACCATGGACCAGACCGTCGTCATCGATGCCCATCGAAGGGGCATGACCGCGGGGGCGTAGACTCCGGGGATGGTCGATGCCACGATGAACACCGATGATGGGCATGTCTACGAGCCACACATCGGTGCATCCCGCCAGTACATGCGTGACATCATCCTCGGGGTCAACGACGGTCTCGTGTCGACCTTCCTCCTGGTCTCGGGTGTCGTCGGTGGTGGGCTGAGTTCGACCGACGTCCTCCTGACGGGTGTCGCAGGAGCGCTGGCCGGGATGATCTCGATGGCGATCGGGGAGTACCTCGCCACCAAGTCCCAGGAGGAGGTCTTCGACGCCGAGCTGGCGCTGGAGGCCCATCACCACGTGGAGCATCGTGACATCGAGCGCCAGCAGCTGCGCGACATGCTCGCCGAGCACGGCATGTTCGGGGAGGACCTCGACGCGGTGGTTGAGATCATCGACGGTGACGACGCCGTCATGCTCAGCATGCACAAGGTGCTCGAGTTCGGGATCGTGGACGACGAACGGCGGTCCCCCTACGCAGCCGCCCTGACGTCCGGTCTCCTGTTCCTCGGCGGTGCAGTCCCCGCAGTCATCCCCTTCGCCTTCTTCGACAGCCCATCGACGGCGCTCATCGTGGCCGCCGTCATGACAGGCATCGGCCTGTTCGCGGTGGGTGTTGCCAAGACCGTTCAGACACGGAAGAACCCCTACCTCTCGGGTGCCGAGAACCTCGCCCTCGGGTTCATCGGCGCTGTTGTTGCCTTCGGCGTGGGGTCAGCGTTCGGGGCTGCCGTCGGTTGAGTGCGCCGACAGGACGTCA
>JAWOGV010000315.1:0-8098 GCA_046496605.1 Acidimicrobiia bacterium
GCACAACCCGTTGTCGTGTTCGCCGGCGGTTTGTCAGTCGTACTGACGCCTCGATCGATGCGCGCAGCGATGGACCGTGACCGACCCACTGCCAGACGAACGGGCACCATCTACTTATCCGGTCTCGCCGTGGCGGGACTCGGCTACATAGCCGTCGCTGGTTGGGATTGGGTCCTGAACCCCATGGCCCACATCGTGCCATCTGCATACGTCCTTGGCGGACTCGTGACCGTGACGGTCGTCGCCAACATCGCGATGGCGGCGTCGTTCCTTCAAGGCGCCGAACTCGCCGGAGCAGGGCGAGAGCGGACCCTCACGGGGATCTCGTGGTTGGCCGCCATCGTGTGGGTCATGGGTGGATTGTCTGCGGGTGTCTCAGGAGCGTATGCGCGCCCGCTCGGAGCGACACTCGGCGGATCGTTCAAGTACGTCGTCCAGGCCCGCGTCATCCGGGCGCTGTACGAAGAGCAGGCGCCGAGGGCGTCGCCGTAGTGTCCTCGCCGTGGCCTCGATGTGCACCGCGGCAGTGGCTTCAAGCGCCAGCGAGACCCCTCCGCTGGCGGTGATTGATTGCTTCCTGATACACGGCAACCAACGATGCCGAGCCATCGGCGATGAAGTCGGTCTCAAAGATCGCTCGAGCACGTTGGCCGGCTGCGTCCACGGCTATGTCGTCCTCGATCAACTCGAAGATGCGCGACCACTCGTCCTCGCTGCTCACGTCGAATACCCAATCCGAACCGGTTTCGCGGACGAAATCCGAGATGAGGGCGATCGATGACGATGCGGTTGGGAGCCCGCTCGCCATCGCCTCGATCACGACCAATCCGAACGTCTCCTCACTCACGGCGGGAAACAGGAGGGCTCGGGCGTTGCGCATGCGATCGATGACCTCGTCGTTCGTGAGACGACCCGGGAACGAAACTTCGGGGAACCGGATCTGAAGGTCGGACGCCATGGGCCCGTCACCGATGACCACCAATCGGTGGCGAGAGCGACCCGTCGCCCACGCTGCACACATCTGCTCGACGCCCTTGTCATCATCGAGCCTCCCGACGTACAGAATCTCGTCCGAGAGCGACGGCCTCTCCTCCCGGGGCCCTGGATCAGGAAGACGATGCGGATGCACGACGAACCGATCCTGGGGAAAGCCCCACTCGATGAACATCTCCTTTGCCCGCCGCGTCATCGTGATGAAGCGATCTATGTCGTTCAGCCAGACTCCGCGCCGCTCGGCAGCCACCCCTGTGACCGCAGCTACGACGGAAAGGGTGAATGAAGATCGGTAGCAGCGGTACTTCACCGCCGAGGAGCGGCCATTGACGACACACTCCCGACACGGGTGACCGTCGCGAAGTAGCTGCGCGTTCGAACACACCCAACGGTAATTGTGAAGCGTGTGCACGAGCGGAATCCCGAGCTTCGACACCTCGACGATGACCGCCGGTGAGAGGTGGAACCACGTATTGTGAACATGCACGACATCCGGCGCCTCCGCGTCGATCACAGACGACAGACGTCTCGCCTCCCAAGGGTTCCACGGAGCGAAGACGAGCCCCTTGACCGTTTCCAGGGCACCGGCATCATTCGACACGGAGTACCGCACAACGTGGTGACCGGCCGCCTGCAGGTCGTCCCGCTCGCGGTCGACGACAACGTCCTCGCCTCCCCGATGCCGGTACTCGTTGTGGACCTGAAGCACCTTCATCGGTCGGCCCTTTCCTCGTCAGGCGGCGGTGTCCCGGTCGGGATGACACCGCCGAGCTCGAGACCGAGAGGATACGCCTCGCGCCCAACCCCCACGGTGGACACCCGTCCGAGCGCGAGGTGAACCAGGCGCGCCACCCGCCCTCATGCCCCCGGAACCGAGACCAGATCCTCTGTTGCAGGGGCGTCCTCGGAGACCATCGGCACGAGCGCATCCCGGCTGCGGTCAAACCAGTAGAGGCCGGCCGCAGCCACATACATGAGCGCGATGAACACCAACGAACGGGGCCACAAGACAACCCTGTCGACGATCTGGTCGACACCCAGATCGACGCCGACCGCCCGATCGAGTGCCCACGCAGCAGCGATCGCCATGAGGACCACGGAGCCGAAGTACATGGCAGGAAGGTAGACCCTGGTTCGGCGAGCGAGGAACAGTGCGGGGAAGATCGCGATGATGATCACGGCCTGTCCAATCTCGATGCCGAGGTTGAATCCCAGCAATGAAACGAACTGTCGGCTCTGTGTGAGCCCGAGGTCCGAGAGGAGTCCGGCAAATCCGAAACCGTGGAACAGGCCGAAGCCGAACGCGATGATCCACTCCTTGTTCATGAAGACCGGCTTGATGTTGTGGAGCGCGGCCAGAATGATCGACACCGCAATCACGGTTTCCACCATTGCCGGGGGGAACTCCACGATGCCGAGACCGCCGAGGGTCAGGGTGATCGAGTGCGCGATGGTGAACATCGTCACGATCTTGAGGACGCGCCACAGACTGGATCCGAAGCTCGAAGACGGCTGCCAGCCACCAACCTCCCTGAACACCAGAACGGCAGGAAGGACGAGGGCCAGGATGAACAGGATGTGGTCCGTACCAATGCGGATGTGCTCGGTTCCGAGCGCGACGACACCGGCGAACCCGGTCCAGAACGATGTGTTGCCGAGATCGACGGTCTGGACCGAAGTCTCCGGAGTGAACCTGAGGAGTTCACTTGCCTCGTTGTTGAAGGTGCCCGAGCCCCAATCGGTTCCGATGACGAGCAATGCATCGCGATTGGGGATCTGGTGAATGATCCCGTCGTACGAGACCGTGAACGTCCTCGGTACGTCGACGAACTCGCGTACGACGGCGAAGTTGACGACGATGTACGAGCCATTACCCACTTCGAGAATCTCGAGTTCGCCGAACTCGATCCCCCACTCCTCCCCTGACACTTCGAACATCCCAAAGTGCTCATCGCTGTAGCTGTGGATGGCTGCTTCGTTGGCCTCCGCACCAGCGAGCGCGAAATCGGGATCGGTTGGGATGGCGAGGCCGAGGACTTCGTTCAGGTCCTGGGTCGGATACTCGATCCTGCCCTCGACTGAAGACTCATAGATGTCGAGGTAAACGTAGCTCTGATTTGCATTGTGGGCTCCGGCGATGCCGACCGATGAGAGCACCATCAGAACGCTCAGTACCAACACGACTCTTGTGCGAACGACGAGGGAACGTCGACTCATGGTGCTCGATTCCTTCCATGTATCCAGCCCGTGGGCAGGAACAATACACGCCCTGAACACGTTTGACTACGGAGAGTGACGCCCGCGCTCCTGGTCACGAGGAGCCGATGGACCTCGGGGTGGCGATGGCAGGATGAGCCACGTCACAACGAGATCATCGTTCCGAAGGCAGGTGACTTCGAAGCTCCGATCCGGTGGATACTCAGCGTCGATCGGCATCACGAGCGCACCGATGAACCCCGACGGCGACCGCACAAGTGATGCCGCCTCGAATCCGAACAGCTCGCCCACTCGAGGAAAGAAGGCCTTGAAGATCGATTCCTTCGCAGAGAACAGCTCGAGAACCGCTGCGTCGCGCTCCCGCACATCAACAATGGCGTCAAGCCAGGACCGCTCCTCAGGCCGGGGAACCTGATCGTACAACTCGGCAACGGGCCGGATGGCCTCCACGTCGATACCCACTCCGTCGGTCGACTCGGCCGGGGCCACGAGGGCAACTCCGACGCCCCAGGCGTGAGAGATCGATCCAACCACACCCATGGGCCACACGGGTTCGCGCTGCAGACCGACGAGGATCGGACCATCGTCGCATCCCATCGAGGCAAGCGCGTCATGCGCAGCCGCTCGTCCCGCACGAAACGCAGCCCGACGACCATCAACGGCACGAGGATGGAGCTGGGCCATCTCAGCCTCGGAGACCTCGATGGACCCATCGTCGACATGCCGAACACCCACGGCGGCCCACGGCGGGAGTGACGACGTCAGAGCTCCGCGCAGTCGTTGGGGGATGCTCAGCGTCGTCAGATCACTACTTTCCGTTGACGGCTCGATGCTAATATGGTGAAATCCGCAGCAGGGCTTTGCTGCGTATGACCACCGGGGGTCATGCGCCGGCTGGATGACAAGAGGGCCGAATGGGAAATGGAAGGCACTGCCTCATCGTTGATGATGGCACCTTAGAACGAGCGACGACCAGCAGTTCGCGCCGTCCTCATGAACCACGGTCGGAGGTCTCGTGATGTCGCACCCAGCGCTCACGACAACGCTCATCGGCCAGCAGGACGTCGCGGCAGTCATCGGTGCCGTCGGCCTCGACGCCCTCATGGATGAAATGATCGATGAACTCACGAATGCGATCATCTCGTTCGATGAAACACGGACCCATGTGCGGACCCGCGACGGATTCCACTACAGCGAACCCGACGTCGGGCTCATCGAGTGGATGCCCGTCATGCAGACGGCGGAGGCCGTCACCATCAAGATCGTCGGGTACCACCCGTCGAACCCTCGAACCCGCCAGATGCCCACGATCCTCGCGACCATCAGCGTATACGACGCGCAGTCGGGACATCTCACGGGCATCGTCGACGGCACGTTCCTCACCGCCCTGCGGACAGGTGCTGCCTCGGCTATCGCAAGCAGGGTCCTCGCCCGACCCACCTCCCGGATCCTCGGGCTCGTAGGGTGCGGCGCCCAGGCCGTGACCCAGCTGCATGCAATGATCCGAACCTTTCCGATCGATCAGGTGCTCATCCACGACACGGACGAAGCATCCATTGCCTCCTTCGCGTCGCGGACGCAGACCTTCCTTCCTCCCGGCGTCGAGATCCGGCAGGTCCCCCTCGAGCTGCTCATGCAGACGGCCGACATCGTGTCCACCTCGACCTCGGTCGGTATAGGCGAGGGCCCCCTCTTCGAGGACCTCCCGACGAAACCGTGGCTGCACATCAACGGCGTGGGTTCCGATTTCGCAGGCAAGGTCGAGCTACCTCCGGGACTGTTGCGCCGAGCGCTGGTATGCCCGGATGTCCTCGCGCAGGCAGTCGTCGAGGGAGAGTGCCAGGTCCTCGCAGCAGAGGAGATCGGACCGTCACTGGCACACGTCGTCGCCCACCCACATTCCTACGAATCCTGGCGCGAGGACCTCACCGTGTTCGACTCGACCGGATGGGCGCTCGAGGATCAGGTCGCCGTCCAGATACTGATGCGCCACGCCGACCGCCTCGGCATTGGGCAGCACGTTGCCCTCGAGGACATCGGCACCGACCCCCTCGACCCGTACCACCTTGCTCCCTCCGTCTCATGGAGGACTCAGGTTCGCCAGGGGACGGACCGAGAAATCGCACACGGGGAAACATGATCACTGGTGAGCTCACCGATCGGATCCGCGCGAGCCTCGAACCCGGACCGAGGACTCATGACGACGAGCCTTCGACTCGGAGGGTCGCCACATGACACGCCGACCGCCGTCCATGACGTATCTGCTCCCCCACCTCCTCGAGCAGTCAGCGGCGGATGACCCCGACCACGTTGCATTGCGGTACCGCGGCGAATCACTCACCTATCGCGAGCTCTCCGAGAGAGCCGCTTCCCTCGCACATGCCCTGATCGCCGATGGAGTCCTGCCTGGCGATCGCATCGGAATCCTCCTGAAGAAGGGCTTCGAGAGCGCCATTGCCTTGTACGGCATCATGGCTGCTGGTGCAACGTATGTGCCCCTCGACGCGGCGTCGCCTGCGGCCCGAGTGGAGTTCGTCATCCGCGACTGCGGGATCACCCGGATCGTCAGTGACGGCACGAGGTTGGAGATTCTCAACGAGCTGGCTGCCAGCGGAACCCGGCTCACCGCCGTGTTCGGCATCGATGAAGGCGAGGAATGCCCGACCCGCACCGTGTCGTGGAAGCAGGTCGCCACTCACCCCACCTCCCCACCGTCGATCCGCACGACGGAGCAAGACCTCTGCTATGTGCTCTACACCTCGGGTTCGACGGGGACGCCCAAAGGCATCATGCACACGCATCGGAGCGCACTGGCGTGGGCAGAGCTCACAGCCTCTGTGTACCGAATCTCACCGCACGACATCCTGAGCAACTATGCACCACTCCACTTCGATCTGTCGACTCTCGACTACTTCGGGAGCGCACGATCGGGAGCGACGACGGTGATCATCCCGGAGGAGTACACACGCTTCCCGGCGAGCCTCGCCAACCTCATCGCCGACGAGCGGCTCACCATCTTGTACACCGTACCGCTCGCACTGGTTCGCCTCGCCGTACCCGGCATCCTTGCGGGCAAGGATCTCCAGAACCTCCGCCTCGTACTCTTCGGGGGCGAGCCGATGCCGATCAAGCACCTCAGAACCATCATGGAGATTCTCCCCGACGTCGAGTTCGTCAATGTCTACGGACCGACGGAGACCAACGGGTGCACGCACCATCCGGTCGGGACCCTTCCTGATGACCCTTCCCAAGGGCTCCCCATCGGAAAGCCGTACCCGAATGTCGAGACAATGGTCGTCGACTCGGACGGAAGCCCGGTCGCACCTGGTGAAGCCGGCGAACTGCTCGTGCGGGCCCCGACCATGATGCGGGGTTACTGGGGGCGCCCCGATCTCAACGAAACGGCCTTCGTGAACCGGAACGAGCACGGGGGCCTACCCGACGTCTTCCATGCCACCGGCGACATCGTCTCGCTCCTCGACGACGGAAACCTGAGGTTCTTCGGGCGGAGGGATCGCCAGATCAAGGCGCGTGGCAATCGCATCGAGCTCGACGAGGTCGAATCCGTGCTGCTTACCCACCCATCGGTCCAGGAGGCCGCGGTGTATCCGTTGCTCGACGACGAGGACAGCATGCAGATCCATGCCGAGGTCATCCTCGTCGAGGGATCACATGCCGCGACCGATGCACTGACCGACCACATGCGGGATGCACTCCCGACCTACGCCGTTCCGACGACGATCACAATACGCACATCCTTCCCGCGAACCTCGACCGGCAAGATCGATCGGCGGACCATGCAGGCGCTCGCGGCACAGGTGGACTCATGAACAAGGCTGACATGGAACAGGCGATCATCCGGTACGTGAACGATCACATCGTGGGAGGCGGAGGCACTAGCGTCGCCGCCGATGACGAGATCGTGCTGGACGGCACCATCGATTCACTCGGCGTCACAAGACTCATCGACTTCCTCGAGAAGGACTTCGCCATCACGATCCCTGCAGAGGATGTGACCATCGATAACTTCCGATCCATCTCTGCGATGGTCGACTACGTGCTGTCACGACGCTCCGCAGGAGGTGCATCGTGACGGCGACGAACGAGACTGGAATGTCATTCGACCTCACGAGGGCACAGGAAGTCCTGTGGGCGAGCCAGCAGATCCACGAAGGGACGCCGCTGTACAACATGGCGTTCCTCTTTCGGATCGATGGGCATGTCGATGAAGGTGCGTTCACCAGAGCCTTCGCAGCCCTCGTCGAGGATGCGGATGCCCTGCGGACCGTCATCACGACCTCCGCAGGATCGGCGCGACAGCGCGTCTCGGACGCGATCGATTTCACCCTCCCTGTCGTTGATCTGTCCGACCGGGATGACCCATTTGAGACGGCCCAGGTCTGGTCACAGGAGCAGTGTGCATGAAGTCACCAAAGTGATGGCCATTCTCAATCAAAAGGTCAATCTTCTGGAGAAGAAATTTCAAAACGACGCGAGCCGGATCATAAAAGGCCTGGCTGTCTATTCGTTGTGGGATCGGAGGGAAAAAGGCTCAACTGCTCAGGAATTAGCCAACAACCTGATGCTGCTGCCTGAAAAAAAACTTTTCAGTGCTGCCGACAACATTTCACTGATTATTAAGAAAATTCGGGATGTAACCGAAGGCGAATATATAAAGACGTCCAAAGATGAATCCACCGGGCTTGAATATTTTAGGTTTGTGACCAAATCCGGAGTTGATCCGGAGCAAAAAATTGCGCAGAAAGCTGCAAACGTATCCAATTCGGAAATCGAATATGAACTGTTTCACCAGCTTGCCGAAATCCTTGAATTGGAACGTTTCAACGGCTATTCGGATATTTTTACAGATGAATGTGAGTGGAAATCC